>NZ_JBHTKJ010000061.1:0-25527 GCF_042675965.1 Virgibacillus byunsanensis
TACTTGATAGCAATTCTCCTATTTCGTGCTTTGGCACTTATAAGGAAACGTTTCGCGCAGTACATTTCTTCACAATCTCTATATCTATTTTTATTTTAACATAATTATCCATACCCCATTTTAGGTTATCTAAGGTTATTTGTTTATGAAAAAGGATAAACGATACAAAGGTTACAGCAACATTATGGAATAAGACCAGTTTAGTTTCACAAACTGAACTGAGGTGATGGATTATGAAAAAAACTGCTATGATACTCATGTTAGCAATATTTTTAGTGAGTTTTAACACGCCAGCTTATGCAGAAACCATAAATGAAGCGGATACGGAATTATGTGATACTCTTAAATATGCATTAATTAATAGCTTAAGAGAGCCAGTTGATCAAGCAATAGCAGACATTTATAAGGACGATGAGGATGCACCAGAAGGACTTACTTGGGATTCCTATGATACGGAAATCTTAAAAATAAAGCAGTTATATGGAGTAGGTGGGGCATATGAAATTACGTTAAAAGTTTATCCTTATTATCGTGCCCATATTAGCTATGGGGAAGATGTAATTGTAGTAAATGCGGATGGGGAAGTAATTGATTATGAACATTTAAAAACGTATCCAAGCGTGGACTTTGACTAAACAAGAGTTAAAATTAATATAAAGCTGATTTTAGACTGGTTGACGAGTGATTACCAACATGTTACTATTAGGTCACATATAGTATGTCACTTATGGTAACGTGTGTTAATTAAGATAAACCTATGAAAGGAACGATGTAATGGAGGAAGAGCTTTCTGTTGTATTTAAAGCGTTAGGGCATCCGATTAGAAGGCAAATTCTTGATTTACTTAAGAAATCGCCTAAAACAACTGGTGAATTAGATGAATATTTTCCTAAGGTCACCAGGTATGCGATCATGAAACATTTAACTATTTTGGAAGATGGAAACTTAGTGGTGGTTAGGCGTGAAGGGAAATATAGAAGAAATTTTCTTAATGCTATACCACTTCAGGAAGTGTACAACCGGTGGGTAGGGAAGTATATGCAGTCGACTGCATATTCACTAATAAATTTACGTTCTACTGTAGAACAAAATGGAGGGAAAGAGAGAATGACAACAAATAATAACGATTTTCGTATCGAGCAAGAAATATTTATGGATGCACCACGAGAAGAAGTGTTCAAGGCACTAACAGAGCGCATACAAGATTGGTGGGAGTTCCGAGTGGCTCCAGAAGGTAAAGATTCTTTTTTAACATTTGACCCAGTTCCAGGCGGACAATTTATGGAAAAATGGGGGGAGAATGAGGGGGCAATCTGGGGTAATGTTTATTATGTGAATGCTCCTGAGGAAATCCGTTTACATGGTCATCTTGGTATGCAAGGTGCAGTAAACAGTGCTTATACCTATCGTCTTATAGAGAAAGATGGGGGAACATTACTTCAACTCTCTCATTCAGCATCAGGCATTATTCAGGAGAATTGGGAACAAGATCACAGTAAAGGGTGGGAGTATCTACTAGGAACCTTACTTAAAAATTATGTAGAAAATAAATAAGTTTCAAAAATAGACAGTAAATTGGAGGAACTTATCAATGGTAGATGTAAAAACAGAAAATACTATAAAGTGCCCCATTACTCAAGTATCAGAATATGCATCAAACCCAGACAACGCTCCTGAATGGTATGTGAATATTCATTCGGCAGAGTGGAAGACTCCAAAACCAATCAAGATAGGTTCCCAAATTGCTTTTAAAGCTAAATTCCTTGGGCGTGAGCTTACTTATGTTTATGAGATTGTTGAATTAATCTTAGGTAGTAAATTGGTGATGAAAACAGCTAATGGGCCATTTAGTATGGAGACGATTTACACATGGCATCCGGTTGAGGGTAATCAAACTAAAATGGTGTTAAGAAATAAAGGAAACCCGACAGGATTTTCAAAATTCTTTACATCATTTATGGCAACTATGATGAGAAGGGCAAATAGGAAAGACTTGAAAAAAATAAAGGAAATCCTGGAAAGTCATTAATTTTAAGATTAATGACTTTTTCTATTGGTAAGAGTAATAAAAGAATTTTTACGACTTGGATATTACAACAAGCTGTAAAGTGGTGTACTGAGTTTTTTTTCATTTATCTGATCAACTACTGAACCAGTATTCCCGCTTTCTCCAATTCCTTGCATGCTGCGTCGATTTTTTCTTGTGTATCTGCTTCTAATGTATGTAGGTGGATTCCCTCTGTTAACGTTGATAAATACGTGGCGTTGGTTTCTTTTATACGTGTCACGAATTGCGTTACTTCGGCACGGTTACTTACCATAACAGAAGCCGTTAAATCCCCGTACACGGCATGTTCCACGATGACGTCTCTTACGGTAACGCCATGATCAACCAGACAATTTAATTCTTCCTCTGTTTGTTCAGGGGTATGTTTGCATACAATGACACTTTGTTTTACATGTTTATCTGGTTGATGTTTGATCAGCATATATCCTTGGCTTGTTGCAATAATGGGTTCATTTTTAGCTTTTAAAATGGAAACATCCTGTACAATTACTTGTCTGCTCACATTTGTTTTTTTAGCAAAATCACTGCCTTTAATAGGAAGTTCTGTTTCCTTTAACCTTTTCATGATAAGGTTCTGTCGCTCGATAGAGGACATTTTATTTTCATCCTTCACATTAACCCCTCCAAAAACAACTATAAACGATTTCCATTATTTTTTACAAAATTTCACTTGCTATTATAGTAATCATATGTAAATATAGATGTCAAGACACCTAGATATACTACTGTGATTTTCACAGTTATCAAGGGTGATTCCATGCGTCATTGGAACGCGTAGACCATGAAATGTGAATGTTTTCACGTAGTGGTTTGAAAAACATATAAGGAGTTAAGCTGATGAATCCATTAAAGGTAAGAACGATGCTTCAATCATTTTTATTAGAAGATATTGGAGATCATGATATAACCAGCCAAACGATATTTCCGCTTGATGAAGTTGGAAAAGGTGTATTTATCGCAAAAGAAACAGGCATTATTGCTGGGGTAGGAATCATTAAAGAGGCATACGGATTACTTGATTCTTCCATTCAGGTAACAGAGTTTGTTACAGATGGGGAGCAGGTGAGGGCTGGCGATAAAATAGCCGAGGTGGTTGGTCCGGTTGCTCATTTACTTACAGCAGAACGAGTTATCTTGAATCTCATGCAGCGGATGAGTGGCATTGCTACGCTAACAAATAAGTGTGTGGAAATATTAGATGATCGTTCGATTCAACTTTGTGATACACGAAAAACCACTCCAGGTCTGCGTATGTTTGATAAATATGCCGTTGTAACAGGTGGTGGCAGAAATCATCGACAAGGGTTGTATGACGGGGTGATGATTAAGGATAATCATATTTCGTTTTGTGGTTCGATTACGAAAGCTGTTCAAGCAGTTCGGGATAAAATTGGTCACATGGTTAAGATCGAGGTCGAAACAGAGATGAAGGAAGAGGTACTTGAAGCTGCAGCAGCAGGAGCAGACGTGATCATGTTTGATAATTGCACACCAGAAGAGGTTAACGAATTTGTTGCTTATGTTCCAGAATCGATTGTAACGGAAGCTTCAGGTGGAATTAATTTGGCAAATCTTGCAACTTACTCAGGTACGGGTGTGAATTATATATCCTTAGGTTTTTTAACCCATTCGGTAGCTGCATTGGATATAAGTTTGCAAGTTAAAGAGGGGAATAAAAAATGAGATTACTAGCTACATATAGCAACATAGTATTACTTGTCGTATGCATGCTTGGATTAATGGTATTGGGCGCATGTGGGGCTCAGGATGAAGGAGAATCATCGAAGGCCAATGAAACTAGTCGGATGGACACGACGATAATTGGTGGTCGGACAGGTGGAGCATGGTCTGTTTTTACTGAAGGGATAGCCGAATCGATTCGACGGGAATATGAGGATGCGATTATAACGGTTGAGCCAGGTGGGATCGTTGAAAATTCACCAACCGTAGATGTTGGGAACATTTCATATGGATTATCCTATGCAATGACCGCCTTTGCTGCGTATAGCGGGACAGAACCATATGATCAACCCTATGAATCTATTCGGGCGGTTAGTGTTGTGATACCTGCAAATTACTATCAATTTATTATGAGAGAAGATTCGGGGTATAATTCACTGGATGACATCGTGGAGAATCAGGTTCCATTGCGATTAGCTGTAGATCAAAAAGGATCAGCAGGTGAAATTATCACACGGAATATTTTACAACAATATGGTGTTACGTATGAGGACATCATTTCCTGGGGAGGATCTGTTGATCATTTAGGAGATTCTAAAGCGTTTGAATTAATGAAGGATAAACGTATCGATGCCACAGGTGATGCGGTGTCTGTTCCTTCTAGCAATATTATCGAAGCTTCCACGACAATGGATCTTACTCTTTTGGACTTGAAGCAGGAAACGATTCAAGCCGTATCTGAAGAGTTAGGGATGGTGTCCGGGACGATTCCATCGGGAAGCTATGATTTTTTAGGTCGTGATATTGACACGGTTAATACACCAGCTATTTTACTTGTGCACAAGGATGTATCAGAAGCGGAAGTGTATCAAGTTACACAAGCCATTTACAAGAACTTGGACTACTTAGGCACGGTACATGAGGAATTTAGCCATTTAACGGATGAAAATATAATGGATGTTGGGAGTGTTCCACTACATCCTGGTGCAGCAAAGTTTTTCAAAGAACAAGGGTTAACCGACTAGGCTAGTGCTTTAAATTCTCAATTATCGGTTGCTTGGAAGGGAGTAATTCAATGTGGCTATTAAAAATAGGCTATTGGCATGGTTTAACGAAGGAAACAAGCGTGAATTATCAGGAATTCATATAAAACTGTTTGCTGTTATTGCACTTGCTTTATCCATCTACCAGATTTGGTCTGTTGTCTGGGGGACATTGGACCCAATGAACCAGATGGCGCTTCATGTGTCGTTCATTTTGGTATTAACCTTCTTACTGTTTGGCTATTCTAAAAAATCCGGGGAAAGCAGGTCCCATCATGTGCCAACAAAGGTTGATTATACGGCTGCTTTCTTAGCTGTAGGGGCGGGGATTTATTTCACGATCCATGCAGAACGAATGGCAGTGCGAATTCCAATTATCGACCCCTTAGCACCTTTAGATATAGTGGTTGGATTAATTGTTGTCGTGTTAAGTTTGGAGGCAGCACGAAGAACGATTGGTTTTCCGATTGTCATGATTGTATTTATAGGTATGGCTTATGCATTATGGGGTCATCATTTAGGTGGTCTGTGGGGTCATCGCCCATTGTCTCCTGTTGAATTCTTGGATGAATTAGCCTTCAGTTTTAACGGGATATGGGGTTCGCCAGTTTCTGTTGCGGCTTCATTTGTATTTATGTTTATGCTGTTTGGTTCGTTTTTACAAAAAGCTGGAGCTGGTGAGTTTTTCTTCAAGCTTTCAGCGGCTATTGCAGGCAGCTCAAAAGGAGGAGCAGCTAAGGTGGCTGTTCTGGCTAGTGCTTTTTTTGGTTCTATTACCGGAAGCCCAACCGCTAACGTGGTAACAACCGGTTCGTTTACGATTCCAATAAGTAAAAAAACGGGATATAAGCCAGCGTTTGCTGCTGCTGTTGAAGCAGCAGCATCTACTGGGGGAAGCATATTACCACCGATTATGGGATCATCTGCTTTCTTGATGGCTGCTGTAACACAGTTGCCATATGGAGCGATTGTTATCGCTGCGATCATCCCTGGTCTTCTTTATTATGCTTCGTTGTTAACGATGGTCCATTTCGAAGCATTGCGTTTAGATCTGCCACGTACTGCTAAACAACATATTCCACACTTGAAGCAGGTGTTAAAAGAAGGCTGGTACTATTTTATTCCGTTAGTTGTCTTGGTCTATTTTCTAATACAAGGTTATAGTGCTTCCAGAGCGGCTTTTTACGGTATTTTATCCATTGTCGTTGTCAGTTGGTTTCATAAAAACACGCGCATGGGTTTAAAAGAAATCATTGCTGCAATGGTTGGAGGTGCTAAATCTTCCATTCCTGTCACAACTGCTTGTGCAGCAGCCGGTTTAGTTATTGCAGGGATTATGTCGACAGGTCTTGGGGGGAAGTTAACTAGTATTGTACTCGGGATAACAGAAGGAATGCTTTTTCCCACTTTACTCGTCGTCATGCTTATTTGTATTGTTTTAGGAATGGGGATGCCTGTAGCTGCCGCCTATATTTTAACGGCGATGTTAGCAGCACCTGCTCTAATTGAATTAGGTGTGTCGACCATCTCTGCACACTTATTTATTGTCTATTTTTCGATATTCTCTGCCATCACCCCACCGGTTGCCGTAGCAGCCTTTGCAGCATCAGGAATAGCAAACAGTAATCCAAATAGGGTAGGATTTTTAGCGGTACGGTTAGGATTAGTTGGTTTTATGGTGCCGTATATGTTTGTGTTAGAGCCTTCCTTGTTGATGGATGGGTCGTTAACACAAATTGTTATTTCTGTTATTACGGCGTTAGTAGGTGTGATTACGCTCGCGGCAGGGTCCATTGGCTGGTTATTGACAAGAACTTCTCTACTAGAACGAACGGTCTTGATTGCTAGTGGGATGATGTCGATGTACCCTGGTTTATTATCGGATGGTTTTGGAATAGCGATTATGTGTTTTGTTACCTTTATCCAATATAGGCGAAAAAATAATTGCAAGAAAGCTGTTCAGGCAGAATCGACAGAAGATATGCAAATGGAAGTAGGCCAATCGATGGGTGTTAGTAGTTAATGTTTGTATAGATGCTGAGTCGATGTGGTAGCATTTTTGAGCGTAATTGTTGTTGTGTTAGAAACGATGAGGTTCTCACGAGTAGAAGCATAAGTGAATAAAGAAAAAAAGTCAAAATATACATCACTTGTATGTTTTGGCTTTTTACTTATAGTTTAGGAAATTATAAAATTTGGAGACTTTGGATAAATTATTGACTGTGTAAGCCGCGTCTCGCTCCAGCGCCCGTGCTGCTAGTGGGCTTCCTGATCCTCCTTACGATAAGTCAACATCGATTCGCTTAGCGAAGGAAGGCCGACTAAAAACGGACTCCCGGCCCAACGTCGGCATACCCCTATGAAGGGGCATGTTTCCTTTAAGGAAGATCGACTAACTTCGCCGCTTTCGGCGGCAACGTCGACCCACCCGCGATGCGCGGGCGCAGCCCATACGTCCCTAAACGGGCGCTTCTAGCTTTTGTTCTAAGACAGTTTACTGGATTTTTGGCCTGTTTGCTGTTTATGATAACGAAGTAGGTTGTGAATAATTAGGAAGGGAGATTGATCGTATTGACATCAAACGCTATGCAATTAAGCGAAGAATATAGTCTAACCAAACCAGAGCAAAAGAAGATCATCTTCCTGATGTGTTCTGTCTTATTATTCTCTGTTATGAATGGAACCATGTTCATGATTGCCGTACCTGATATTGCAGCATCATTTTCGTTGTTACCTTCAGAGGTGAGCTGGGTGGTGACTGGGTATATCATTATTTATGCGATCGGAGCATTAATGTATGGCAAGTTAGCTGATATATATCCGTTGAAAACATTATTGACGATTGGACTTAGTCTATTTGCAGCCGGTTCGTTATTTGGCTTTTTTGCACCAACATTTCCACTAGTTATTCTGGCGCGCTTGATTCAGGCAGCTGGTGCATCTTCTATTCTAGCACTAGCTTTCATTGTGCCATCACGGTATTTTCCACAAGAAAGAGGTAGGATGCTAGGAATCATTTCGAGTACCATGGCATTTGCATCTGGTGTCGGACCAGTGATCGGTGGATTTGTTGCGGGTGCACTAAACTGGCAATACTTATTTTTAATTTCCGCATTCGTTATGTTCACCATTCCTTTTTTCCGAGTTTGGATGCCTGAGGAGGAAAAGAGGCGAGGCAGAGTTGATATTCCTGGAGCTGTGTTTATCGCACTTGCCGTAGCATCTCTTATTCTATTTATTACGCTGTTTGTTTGGTGGTACATCGTCATTAGCATCGTATTCTTCAGTTTGTTTGCGTGGAGAATTTTTAACAGTGACATCCCATTTATTCATCCGGACTTGTTTCGAAACGCTCCATTTCGAACAACGATTGTTGCGGGATTTTTTGCGATTATGACCATGATGGGCACGATGTTTATCATGCCACTTCTGTTAAGTGAAGTGAATCATTTAAACACGCTATTAATAGGTCTTACGTTATTCCCAGGGGCGATGGCGGCTGCTTTTATGGGGAGATGGGTAGGCGCTTTAACGGATAAGCAGGGGAGTAAGCAAGTAATCTATATTGCTTTCGGGCTTATGATTACTGGTTTCTTTCTGATATCCACCTTTACAGGAAGTAGTGCCTGGGTGATCAGTATGGTACTTATTATTACTTTTATCGCGTTTCCGTTTATCCAGACTTCCACTGCTAATTTGATATCAACTGTACTCCCAAGGAATGAAATTGGGGTAGGAATGGGCATCTATAACTTATTTAATTTTATGTCAGGCGCCTTTAGTGGGGCAATTATTGGAAAAATACTAGATTACGAAAGTGGTGTAAAGTTGAACCCATTTTCGATAGCCCAAGGTCACGGCATCTCTTATAGCAATGTGTTTATCGGATTTATTGTAGTAACGATTTTGAATGGCTGTTTATTTTATTTCTCTTTTAGAAGAATGAAAGTTTGACTTGTTGTAGTGGAGTAACCAGAACACTTAGAACCTGAAGTTAGAAGCGATGGACAAACTATTAGATGCAGGCTCATGCAGGAGCTTGCATTTTTAATTTAAATCCACAAGAGACATCGAAATTTCCTTAGAATACGATAGAGCAACAAATTAAAACATGAATAATATATACAGTACATGTAAACACTAGGAATTGACTGAAAATTTGTTTTATAATATAATTATTGAAAGCGATTTCATTAAATGGAGGAGGGTTATTTTGGATAATATAAGTGGCCATCTTAGGGAAACGTTAGAGTTAAGAGGTATGTCATTGGAAGAATTAATGGAACGGAGTGGAGTATCAGAGGATGTTCTAAGAAATATTGAAACCAACTCCACAGATGTAAACGTATCTGATCTTCAAAAAATATCGAATGCCTTAAATATTTCGTTTCAAATTGGGAATACAACTATATAATATCTTTCGCAGATATAAATTAAATATTGTTAAGCAGGCTGTCGAGAAATATTCGGGAGTCTTTATTTTTATGCCTAAAATTTTAATATCGACCATACTGAACCAATCGATTTTAACCAATAATGGAACAAAGACTTATTGGAAATACAATATACAGACTGAACGAAAAGAGAAGGTATAAAGAGAATTTTAAAGATATATGGATATTGGTTTGTTAACTTAAGACTCTTAAAAGATGGGGTGTATACATGAAATTACCTGTTTGTTGGTCCTGTGATTATCATTTTAAATGGAAAGAATTATTGTTTGTTATAAATGGACGAAAAAAGTGTCCACATTGCAGGAATAGACAATATTTCACAACGCATACGCATTGGAAGTCAGGAGTTCTCGGGATTCCACTACCGATTAGCATGATCGTTTTAAACAGTTTTGGTTTCCCTTTTGCTTGGACAATTTTTATAATGTTTCTAACATTGTTGGTTTATTTTGCAATTTTACCTTTTCAATATGAATTTACGAACGAGATCCAGCCGTTATTTTAACTTACTGATAGCTCAATTGTTCCAAACGGTGGCTGAACTCGTAAAAATATAGCAAGAAGCCAAAGTTTAGGATTAGAAGCCGAAGTTTTTAACTAACTGGCCAAAGATTGAGGTTAACTGGCCAAAGATTAAAGTAAACTAGCCAAAGTTCACGATTTCCCTTTGATTTAATAGGTGTTCATGCTTAAATTTCAGCCTACTGATTGTCTTGAAGTACTGGTTTTAAGGCAATTTTGGATTACATACATAAATGTTGATAAAAAAAGAACCTTTAATCCAAAGATAGATCAAAGGTTCTGTGTCATCAAAAGCATTAACTAACGACTAGCTCTTTTTTGCTTAGACCTAGCGTCTGTGCTGTTGAAGTATTAATTTCACGTAAAAGCTCTGGGTTTTCTACTAATGATTTGCCATAAGAAGGTATCATTTCCTTTATTTTCTGTTCCCACTCATTTACATGTTGCCCGAAGCACTTCTCTAATACTTCAAGCATGACAGGAACGGCGGTAGAAGCACCTGGAGAAGCACCTAGCAAGGCTGCTATCGTGCCATCAGCATCACTGACAACTTCCGTACCAAATTGTAGTGTTCCTTTGCCACCAACCTCCGTATCTTTAATAACTTGCACCCGCTGGCCCGCGGTTACTAAATCCCAATCTTCACTTTTGGCGTTCGGGATAAACTCACGTAACTCTTCCATGCGCTTTTCTTTTGATGAGATAACTTGTTCAATTAAGTATTTTGTCAAGGAAGCGTTTTTTACGCCTGCCGCCAACATGGTAAATAAATTATCCGTTTTAACGGATGTTAACAGATCAAACATGGAGCCGGTTTTTAAAAACTTTGGTGAGAAACCGGCAAACGGTCCAAATAGCAACGATTTCTTGTTGTCGATAAATCGTGTGTCAAGATGCGGAACAGACATTGGCGGAGCACCAACCTTAGCTTTACCGTAAACCTTTGCATGATGCTGCGCTGCAACTTCTGGATTGTTACATACCATAAATAGTCCGCTTACTGGGAATCCTCCAATATGTTTTGATTCAGGTATTCCGGTTTTTTGTAGCAAATGCAGACTTCCACCCCCACCACCGATAAAGACGAAGTTTGCTGTATGAGATTTTGTTTTACCAGTATCCATATCATGCACTTTCACTTCCCAAGCGTCATCGCTGGTACGTTTAATATCCTCAACACGATGCTTGTAGTTTATATTTAAGTCATTACCTTCTAAGTGGTTAAACAATTTGCGCGTTAAAGCGCCAAAGTTAACATCGGTTCCACTTTCAATTTTTGTGGTGGCAATCGGTTCATTTGATGGACGGGCTTGCATAATAAGTGGAATCCATTCCATCAGTTTTTCCGGGTCATCGGAAAATTCCATCCCTTCGAATAGAGGATTGTTAGCCATCGCTTCAAAACGATTTTTTAAAAATCTAACGTTTTGTTCCCCTTGTACTAGACTCATATGAGGCAATGGCATGATAAAGTCCTGTGGATCATGTATCAGCCTATTGTTTACAAGATAAGACCAAAACTGCATCGAAACATTAAATTGTTCATTAATTTTTATAGCTTTGCTAATATCTACAGATCCATCAGCTTTCTCTTCTGTGTAGTTTAGTTCACACAGTGCAGCATGTCCAGTTCCCGCATTATTCCATGCGTTAGAGCTTTCCTCACCTGCATTTGCTAGCTTCTCAAACACTGTAATTTCCCATTCAGGTTTTAGTTCTTTCAAGATTGTCCCTAAAGTCGCACTCATGATTCCGGCGCCAATTAAAATGACGTCTGTTTTAGTTTCTCCGTTGCTCATTTTTACCAACCTTTTCACCTAAAATTTGCAGAAAATATGTAGGCGTCACACCATGGTAAGGCGCGACCTAGTCACACACCTTTTCTGTCTCTATTAAATCACTATTATAGTGTATCACAATTATATATAGAATAAGATATCTACTAGTATATGATAATTATAAACTATTTTTATGGTTGTAAAAAGGGAGAAGTTTGTCTGCCCCTGAAGAAAACCCGTTATCGTTTATATTTTGTTCTTAACTAAAAAATTAAAGCGTTTTCATAAAAGTGATTGATCTTTCTGTCGACTTCGGTCATAATGAAATAAACAAACGTTCAAATGAATATGAACATAATTTCATACTGCCATGTCATTATGTTTCTAGGAGAGGCTTGTTAGGAAATGGAAAGAAATGAATTTAAATCATCTAGAACAGTAAAAGTCGCAAAAATGTATTATCAGCTCGAATATAGTCAACAAGCCATCGCAAAAGAATTGGGTATCTCCAGACCGTCTGTATCCCGTCTTTTACAAGAGGCAAAAAAGCAGGGGATTGTTCAGATACAAATAAATGATCCTACAGAAGATGGACAAAAATTAACAGAAGTTATCAAAGAAAAATATAATTTGAAGGATTGTATTATTGTTCATGTTCCTGTCTATCACGACTCAGTTGTTAAAGAATATATCGGGGAAAAGGCAGCGAATTATGTTAGAGACATGGTGAAGTCTGGGGATGTTATTGGAACAACTTGGGGGACGACGTTATTTGAAGTAGCAAGACGGATCAAACCCAAGGATGTGTTCGATGTTAAAGTTGTTCAGCTTAATGGAGGTGTCAGTCATTCACAATCCAATACGTATGCATCTGACATACTGAATTATTTAGGGAAAGCTTTTGCCACATCTCCTCATTTCCTGCCGTTACCAGCGGTGGTTGACAGTTTATATGTTACCCAAGCCATTGCTCGGGACCGGCATATTAGTAAAGTGTTGGAACTAGGAAAGCAGGCGAATATTGCACTGTTTACGGTTGGTGATCCAAATGAAGGTTCGACCCTAGTTAAGGCTGATTATTTTACCAAAGAAGACTTGGAGGTGTTAAAGGAGAAGAATGCGGTTGGTGATATTTGTTCTCGTTTTATCGATCGTAAAGGTAACCTATGTAATGAAGCGATTAATGCTAGAACAATTGGGATTGAGTTGGAAAATTTAAGAAAAATAGAGTCGACGATCCTTGTTGCAGGGGGGATAAAGAAAGTAAGTGGCATTATAGGTGCTTTAGAAGGCAACTATGCCAATGTGCTGATTACTGATCAGTTTACGGCCAAGTCTTTAATTGAAACGTAACCTCTAGTAAGGAGGGTGTACATGAATCAAAGTGAATTAACAGAAATCATTGAAACAACTGTAGAAGAAGTGTTACGTGAGCATGCATTAAATAGAAATAAAAACCAAGTACCTATTGCAATTTCAAATCGACATGCACATCTTTCACGTGCAGGGTTGGAACGGTTATTTGGAAAAGGATATGCATTAAAAAAGGCAAAGGACTTATCTCAGCCTGGCCAATTTGCTGCACAGGAAACAGTTACTGTAATTGGTCCAAAAGGGAAACTGAGAAATGTTCGCTTGTTAGGACCGACCAGGGGAGAAACACAGGTTGAAGTGTCCCTTACGGATGCTCGCAAGCTTGGAGTAACACCACCAATAAGGAATTCAGGAGACATTGAGGATTCGTCTCCGGTTACCTTACAGGGGCCAAGAGGTCAGTTGAAACTAGACAAAGGTTTAATTTGTGCAGCCAGACATATTCACATGCACACAAGTGATGCAGAAGCATTTGGAGTCGCAAATGGTGACATCGTCCAGGTCACGGTCGGTGGTAAGCGAGCAACGACGTTTGAAAACACGCTAATACGCGTTTCTCCAAACTATCAGTTAGAAATGCATGTTGATTATGATGAGGCGAATACAGCGGGCATTGAGAACGGAGCGACTGGTACTGTGAAACGGTCAGGGATCCCATCATGAGAGAGAGAATAAAAGAGTTAGTTCAACAAACATTACACGATTTTCTACATACAACGAATACGGAAACACGTAAAGATATCCTGATCTTACTAGTCTATGAATCTAGTAATCCAACACTAGTACTCGAAAATATTAAAGCGCTTTCTGATAAACACCATGTAACGTTATGTGTGGGGCATGAGTGGGAAATAGAGAGTCAAGCAAACACAAAAGTGATTCGTCTAGAGGATTGTAAAAGGCAAGAATTACAGCAATTACTTGATCAAATTGACGTCCTTTATGTTCCGGCAATTAGTCACGGATTAATAGCTAAAATATCGTTATTGATTGATGATGATATTCCTTCCTGGCTGGTCATGCAAACACAATTGAAGGGCAAGGAAGTAATAATCGCAAATGACCAGATGCCAGCTATAGGATCTAGTATCTTTTTCATGAAACCTTCCATCGAAAAGCGGATCCAAACGTATTGGAGACAAATGAGGGAGGATGGAATACATGCCATTCCGATGGCCAAGGTACCACAAAAGATAACACGAGTAAGCAAAAAGAAACCTGTAGTACTTGCGAAGCATATCGAGAAATTAGCTGTTGATGGTGAAAAAGAGGTGACACTCCCTAAAGGAAGTATTCTAACTCCAATGGGTAAAGATATCGCCAGAGAGCTCGGAATTACAGTGAACAGGGAGCACGATGAAAAGAGGGATCAGAAGTGATAATTGCTAAGGTTGTAGGCAGTGTTGTTTCAACATCCAAAGCTGAGAAACTTTACGGAAAAAAATTGTTAGTCGTTCAACCGCTTGATATGAATACGATTGAGGTCGATGGCAAACCTCTTGTTAGCATTGATACAGTGGGGTCAGGTGTTGGAGAAGTAGTTATGGTAGTAAGTGGAAGTTCTGCTAGACAAACAGAAACGACAGAAGGAACACCTGTAGATTCAGCGATTGTAGGTATCATCGATCACATTGAAATCGAGGGGGAGATTACGTTTGAAGCTAACAAAGGAGGTTGATCATGAATGAACATCTCAGAAAAAAGTGTACAGGAATTAGTAGAAAAGGTCGTTCAGGAATTTAATCAGACGAATGCTGAAAACTCTAATTCAGCAACGCTTGAAACGGGTGCTTCACTTGGTGACGGTGTCTTTGCTACTGTCAATGAAGCAGTCGATGCTGCACAAATCGCAAGAGAAAAAATGAGAAATGTTTCGCTTTCCACAAGGAAAAACATGATTCAATCGATGCGAGAAGTGAGTATCAAGCACGCGGAGGAACTAGCCCAACTAGCTGTTGAGGAAACTGGGTTAGGAAGAGTGGAGGATAAGGTAGTCAAAAACAAACTGGCGGCTGAAAAAACGCCGGGCGTTGAAGATTTAACGAGCACAACCTATACAGGTGATGATGGGCTGACCCTCGTGGAATACGCCCCAATCGGAATTATTGGGGCGATCACACCTTCGACAAACCCTGGGGCAACGATTATTAACAATAGTTTATCGATTGTCGCTGCTGGGAACGTGGTTGTTTTCAATCCACATCCAAGTGCCAAACGCGTTTCCTTACGAGCGATGCAACTGTTAAACGAAGCGATTATTTCAGCTGGCGGACCGGAAAATGTCTTAACCGCAGCTAGTTCACCTAGTTTGGAAACAAGTACGGAAGTCATGAATCATCCACAGATTGGTGCACTAGTTGTTACCGGTGGTGGTGCGGTTGTCAAAGCGGCTATGAGTGTTGGGAAAAAGGTAATTGCAGCAGGACCCGGGAATCCCCCTTGTGTCGTGGACGAAACGGCTATCATGGAAAAAGCAGCAAAGGATATTGTACTTGGCGCAAGTTTTGACAACAACGTATTATGTACTGCTGAGAAAGAAGTTTTTGTCGTTGATCAGGTAGCACAATCATTAAAATCAGAAATGGCTAAAAATAACGCCATTGAACTAAAAAGTTTTCAACTTCAAAAACTACTAAAGGTTGTTCTCGTTGAAAAAGACGGGAAATATTACGCAAATCGCGACTATATTGGTAAGGATGCTTCCACAATACTTGAAGCAGCTGGAATAAATGCACCATCATCAACACGACTTATTTTTACCGAGACAGAGTTTGACCATCCGCTTGTACAAACGGAAATGTTAATGCCAATTATTCCAATTGTGAAAACGCGGAGTGTGGATCAGGCAATTGAATATGCTGTAAAAGCAGAAAAGGGAAATCGGCATACAGCTGTCATGCACTCGCAGAATGTAACCAATTTAACGAAGATGGCTCAAGAAATTGATGCAACTATTTTTGTGAAAAATGGACCATCTGTATCAGGACTTGGATATAACAGTGAAGGGTTTACGACTTTAACTATTGCCGGTCCGACCGGAGAAGGACTTACATCTGCAAGAACATTTACTCGCCAGCGACGCTGTGTCTTAGTCGATGGGCTGAGAATTATATAGTGAGGTGAACCAAAAATGGCTGATAATCAGGAAGATAATTCTACTGAGAACGAGGAAACACCAAAAGCAGTGGAAAGTGAAAAGAAACCGGCAACAGGAACAACGCGTAAAAAAGGAGCAGCAAAATCGAAAGCAACTAAAAAAGGAGGAAGTATTATGGCTAGAGAAGCACTCGGAATGATTGAAACAAAAGGATTAGTTGGTGCAATTGAGGCAGCGGATGCCATGGTAAAAGCAGCAAACGTTAATTTAGTTGGTAAAGAACAAGTTGGAGGCGGACTAGTTACGGTCATGGTTCGTGGTGATGTTGGCGCAGTAAAAGCGGCAACAGAAGCTGGTTCAGAAGCTGCATCCCGTGTAGGAGAACTAGTTGGAGTTCATGTAATCCCTAGACCAAATACGGAAGTGGAATCAATACTACCAAAATAGAATAGGTGTGAAATGGTATGAATCACACGGTTAAATCGTACATCTCGACAATTGTAAGAGAAGTTATTCAATCGGAGTTAGAGAATATCACTCATTTACCGACCCGTCGCAAATTAGTAGTAGCTAATTGGAAGATGAACATGAATGTAGCATCGGCTACATCGTTTGTAGAAAGGTTATCGATTACAGGTGACACGTCCGGTAAGGTGGTTATTTGTCCTCCGTTTCCATTGATCTATCCATTACGTGCAATGCTTCCTGATTCATCCATATCAATTGGGGCACAAAATGTCCATTGGGAGGATTCAGGAGCATTTACCGGCCAGGTTTCTGCTAATCTATTAAAGGAACTGGATTGTAAGTACGTCCTAATCGGTCATTCAGAAGTAAGAGAAGCTGGAGAAACAGATGGAATGGTCAATCAGAAAGTAAAACAGTCAGTAGCAACAGGAATCGATCCAATTATTTGTGTGGGTGAGACACATAAACAACGCGAACAGGGAAAAACGAATGAAATGGTAAAAGGACAGATCCTAAAAGCATTATCAAAAGTCGATGACATTTCAAACGTCATCATAGCCTATGTGCCTATTTGGGCAATTGGCACAGGCCTTTCAGCAGAACCAGAACAAGCACAAGTTGTTCATCACGTTATCAGAGAAACACTGCACCATTCATTTGGTGAGATAGCGGAACAAGTTCCGATCCTGTATGGGGGTTCTGTTAATCAAAAAAATGCTCACAGCTTGTCTGAAATGAAAGATATTGATGGTGCATTAGTTGGAGGAGCAAGCTTAGATGCGGAAAACTTTTCAACGATTGTCCATGCATTTGAGTAAGGGAGTTGGTACACGGTGAAAAAAATTGCTATTGGAAGTGATCATGGCGGTTTTGAATTAAAAGAGAGTGTAAAGAAGGAACTCACGGCATTGGGCTATGAATATATTGATTTTGGCTGTCATCATAAAGAATCGGTTGATTATCCCGATATAGCCTTTTTAGTCGGCGAATGTGTAGCGACGAATGATAATTATCTTGGGATTATTATTGACGGAGTCGGAATAGGGAGTGCGATGACTGCAAACAAAATTCCAGGTGTAAGGTGTGCAGTTTGTTGGGATCTATCCTCTACTATGAACAGCCGGGATCATAATAATGCCAACGTTATCTCTATTGGTGGCCAGACAATTGGGCCAGGACTTGCGGTACAGATGATTAAGAAATGGCTGGAAACAGAGTTTTCTGGAGGCAGGCACGAACGCAGGGTCACGAAAATAATGGAGATAGAAAGCCGTTTTATTAAAAGAGGAAAGTAGGGCTTTACATTGTTCATAGCAAAGGTGACTGGCACTGTTGTTTGTACACATAAGGATGATAGTTTAAAAGGAATAAAGCTGTTGGCTGTTCAGCCATTAAAGGATGACTTGTCTCCAAAAGGAAAAACAGTAATCGCTATTGACACGATTGGTCAATCAGGCCATGGAGACATTGTGTATTTAGCAAAAAGTAAAGAATCTAGTCTCCCCCTCGATAAAGATGTTGTAGCATCTGATTTGGGGATCATGGGGATTATCGACAACTATTATGTAGGAGGAAATTATAATGAATAATGCATTGGGAATGATTGAAACAAAAGGTTTAGTAGGAGCAGTTGAAGCAGCAGACGCTATGGTAAAGGCAGCTAATGTACAATTAGTCGGCAAAGAACAAGTTGGAGGCGGTCTGGTAACGGTTATGGTCCGTGGTGATGTAGGAGCAGTAAAAGCGGCAACAGAAGCTGGTTCAGACGCTGCAGGGCGTGTCGGTGAATTGTTATCTGTTCATGTGATCCCAAGACCACATCAAGAAGTTGAGAAAGTTTTGCCTAAAGGAGAATGAAACTAGCACGAGTAATCGGCAATGTTGTGTCATCCGTTAAAACAGAGAGTCATAGCCATACAAAATTAATGGTTGTACATCCAATCGATGAGAATAACCAATTGATTGGCAGTTCGCTGATTGCAGCAGATAATTCTCAAGCTGGAATTGGTGATAGGGTATTGATCATAGAAGAAGGTGGCTCGGCTCGACAAGTATTAAAAAACTCAACAGCAGCAGTTGATGCGGTTATTGCAGGAATTATTGATGAAGTTAGAGATTGATAGAGAACAAAAGCGTAAGTGCCCGTTTAGCGACGTATGGGCTAGACTTGTCCGCATGAGATAGAGGAAACACGAAGAGCGTAAGCGAATCGATGTTGACTTATCGTAAGGAGGATCAGGAAGCCCACTAGTCGTTGGGCGCTGGCCGATGAAAACGCCACGTCCTTTGGCGTCATCGGCACTAGTACGTCCTGTACGTCGGAGCTGGACGTGGCTTAAACGGTTAATAAATTTTCCACAGGCTCCTAATTTTATAATTTTCTAGACTATGAAAATAACCATCGGAGGTGAATCAGGTGAACACGGATCAGTTAGTGGAACAAATTACGAATAAAGTAATGGAAAAAATAAGTAATATAAATGAACCAGCTTCTCAAACCAAGCCTGAGGTTTCAAGAACTACCCCAAATGGCTTCAGTAGTTCAATCATTACAGGACGTCAAATCGCTAGAATGATTGACCATACATTGTTGAAGCCTGACAGCACAAGGGACCAGGTTGTTCAAATTTGTCAGGAAGCAATGGAGTATGAATTTGCAACAGTTTGTATTAATCCTTTCTGGGTTTCAACGGCCGCACGTGAACTAGCAGGCACAAACGTAGGCATTACTACGGTCATAGGTTTCCCGTTAGGTGCAACTAGTACATTCACAAAAGTTTCAGAAGCACGTGATGCTATTGCTGCTGGAGCAACTGAAATCGATATGGTGATCAACATTGGCGCTCTAAAATCTGGAGACAATGAAGCGGTGAAAAAAGATATCGAAGGCGTTGTATTAGCGGTAAACAAACAAGCAGTTGTAAAAACCATAATTGAAACAGGATTTTTAACAGAAGAAGAAAAAAAGAAGGCCTGTTTGCTAGCTAAAATGGCAGGATCAGATTTTGTTAAAACATCGACTGGATTTGGACCAGGATGTGCAACACCTGAAGATATTGCTTTAATGAGAGAAACAGTTGGCCCCGATATAGGTGTAAAAGCTTCTGCATGTGTGCGTGATCTCGATACCGCAAGAAAAATGGTAGCAGCAGGCGCAACTAGAATAGGAGCAAGCTCAGGAATAGCAATCGCAAAAGGGGAACAGGGAAAAGGGTATTGATGGAGAGTCACCATAAATAAATACTAAAAATAAGACCAAATCGCTATTAAACATTAAAAAACATATTATAAAACACACGGGATTTCACAAGCGAAATCTCGTGTGTATTTTTATTGTTATTTCAAGGTTTGAAAGAGTTTTTAGTGTCTATTTATAAAATAATTCACAATGTAATTCATGAGAGAGAATTATTTATTGTAGTGTATGTGATTTATAGTGTGAATTTATATGCTAGTCGCATTTTTTAGTTAATTCATATAAGGGAATATGGGTATTTATGTTAATTTTGGCAATTAGTCACCTACTGAAGTAAAATATTTTTCTTAGTAAAAGAGTAAAAAGGATGAGTGAGAATAAGATGGTGTGATTGCTCAAGAAGAGCAGTCACTGCTTGTGTAAACGAGGTAGATAATAGACGAACGAATTCTAAGCGGACCCCAGTGCCCTTATTTGTGTCAAAACAGTGGTTTTTAGGATCAAGCGGACTCAAGGGATCTTATTGCATGAAAAAACAGTCCATAACTCCTGGAACTGTTACAAATAAGGTCTTCTGAGTCCGACAACAGCGATAATTATACATAATGAAAGGAAATAAGGTCCAATGAGTCCTCAAAAAGACGGTTGTCTTATGTTCAAGCAGTGTGAATTTCTATTTAGGTAAAGGGTGCAAAAGATGAGCAAGAAGATCAACATTTTGCTGGTCCCGCTGAGGTTTTATCATTAACTACAAATAATAAAGCCGAACAAACATTAACCCTTTATAAAAAGCATTTATTACCAACCAGACCCTTTGAAGTATTTACCTTTTCGGAAACAGGAATGGCAATAAAAACTCATTCAGGGATAAATGTGGAACCTGATTTTAGCATTGATGACAGTCCTGATTTAGATATTTTAATACTTCCAGGTGGTCCATTAAGAGCGGTGCAATCTTTGGCTAAAAACCAAAAGATAATAGATTGGATTATGGAACATAAAAGTATTGAGTATTTATGTTCTGTTTGTACTGGAGCATACATATTAGGGGGAACTGGCTTGTTAGATGGAAAGAAGGAACTACCCACCATTTAGCATTGAAATTGCTACAAGAAAAGTATCCTGAGATTCAAGTTTTATCCGATAAAAAAGTTGTACAAGATGGCAACATCATATCTTCTGGTGGAGTTTCTTCAGAATAAACATGGCACTATATATTGCTGAACAGATATTGGGAGAATCTACTGCGAAAAGAACTGCTAAAACCATTGAATATACAATATAAATTTTTCACTAAAGGGTGCTGTAATTTAACAAGAGATATTAGAAAGAACATGGCTTGGAGAAATATCCAAGCTATTTTTTACGTTGGTATTATAGTAACTTTTAACAATTAGCAAAGTCAGTTTAATAAGTTGAGATAAATCCATATTTATAGGAATAATTACCCATATATGGAAACACTATAAGTGTAGAATATAGTTGCAAGAAAATGGTATACCATTAAACGTGTAATAAAGGGAGGAAAAAATGGGTAATAAATCGAATCGAAAAGAACAGAACGTTGTAGACAAAAAAACGAGTGATACAGAATTTGCAACCGAGGTTCCACAAAGTAAAAAAGCTAGGAAAAGAGCTGCAAGAGCAAGAAAAAACAATAATTAAAACTAATCTAGATAGCGTTTATAGGTTATAGAGGACATCCGTATCGTTTAACTTGCAACTATATTTTCGTTTAATTTTCAGGGTCTTGATTGTTCAAATTACCAACCTTAAAAACTATATCAATTTCAGATAGTCCCTTTACTATAATTGACAAGTTATTCTGAATAGTTATGTTAAAATAAATAGTAGACGTTATGTACACCATTCATCGTAAAATACATATTGTTACAAATTCGTTTACTAATGGAATTGATTCATCGTGAGGGGGAGTCGTTTGAACAAGAAGACTATAAAAGAATTTGTTTTTAATTCGAAAAAGTACAAAGGAATCAAGATCGTTTTACTAATTTTATTTTTACTGGTGATCAATAGTTTAAGCAAACAAGCTTCAAGTGAATCTTTTTTAAGTATGCTGATCATTCCTGTCTTGTTTCTGTTTTCTATTGTTACGTTGTTAAAGATAGTGTGGTATAACAAAACAGAGAATGTAAAAAACGATAAGAAAGATATTATTTTATTTATTGGAATTGTAATTTTATTGGTTTACAGTATACTTTTCTTTTAAGTTACTTAGATGGCAGTAAACTGATAATGAGAAAGTAAATTTGATTATTGCTAGCAGGTTATTTATTCTTTTTGCATTAAAGAATGAATTAGTAAGTATCTATAATATAAAATGTAGGAGTGAGTTTTTGATAATCTTTATAGCAATAATTCTATTAGTATTTTTGTTTGATTTCACAAGAATTAGAAAACAGAATGACATTATGATTGAACAAAATGAAAAAGTAATTTCTTTATTAGAAGAGAATAAAAAATTAAATAGGAGTGGAGATTATTAGGTTTGTTAAGAGATTTATAGAGTGGATTATGGAAGGTCATCAAAATGACCTAGCCTCTTTCATTACCTTTCCAATAACCTACGTAATACTATTCTCCTTATTAAATTTACTGAATCTGGATTTTTTATTCATCTCGATCTTCTTGTTTATTCACTTCCTCGTTATAACAGGAGTTGCTTTTAAAGTAATGGGAACAACGATTCGAAAATTATTGGGTAGCAAAAATAAGCCGATTCAAAATGGTTACTTTTATATCATGATTATTGTATCTGCTGGGATTGCAGTATTTCTATTGTAAATAGGAAGGAGGTAGATAAAATGTCACATGTTAATGCTATTTTGCTGGATCAGTTTTTAGCAAATGCTAATGACCGTAGTTGGTATCTCTCATTCACGGAATCAGTCGAAAATTTATCAGAGGATCAAGCGTACTGGAAGCCTAATGAAGACTGTCATACTATTGCGGAGATTGTGCAGCATTTAATTTACTGGAACGAAACATGGCAAATTAGGTATCAAGAGTCAGATGTTAAAGCGGTTCCGACTATAGAACATAACGATCATAGTTTTATTGTTTCAGAAAACAAAGCCTTTGCTGAGCTTAGAGAACAACTATTAGAAGTCTTGTTAAGATGGCAAGTTCTTTTAACGGAAGAAAAAGTTGAAGGAGATGTACATGGATTTCCTGTTGCAGCTAAGTGGTGGGAGCTACTCGGAAATGCAATAACACATAACGCTTATCACATAGGTCAAATCGTGTTTATACGTAAATTGCAAAAAAGCTGGGATCGTAGTAGTAATTAGAGATTCGATTCCATATTTCACAAGAATTATATACTAGAACTCACTTGTGAGCTTGGATATTTTGGCTTTTATTAATGCTTGGCGATTAGTCAATTTTTCTAAGGAAACAAAAATGCCTTCTGTAATTTGTAATTAGAAAGCATTTTAATTTATTTAATTTTTCAATACTCAATCTCCTCAAAATCCTGTGGTTGGGGGGTAGGTTGCTTTTGCTTCAGCTTATCGTTTTTGGCTATTTCGTCGTTAATTTCCTGATAGGCTTTAACTTTACCGGATTGGTCCTTTTTATTGTTTGGTTTTTGATTAGCCATTGAGATAATCCTCCTAATGTATAAATAGTGTTTTTAGCTTTCCTTGTTTCGTTGTTTTTATGAAAGGAATTAGCTTTTTAATTAATCAGCTGTAAAAAATTGACCAAATCCTCTCTCTTGCAATTCAAACCGTTGAAGTTACAATTATTATATTATCTTTTTTAACGATCAACACAGGGGGAAAGTAGCAATGTTAGAAAAAGTCACCAAAGGCATAAATAAATTAGTTATTCGCTATCATAATGGTAAAAATGATGTGAATTGTTATCTAGTAAAAGGGGATAATGGTTACACTGTAATGGATACGGGTATTAACACGAATGAGGCAAAGGATTTGTGGGAGGACGTGTTTGATTCCGGTATCAAAATCGAGAAGGTAATATTGACACACACACATGAGGATCATATTGGCCAGGCAAAATGGTTCCAACAAGAGAAAGGTGTCCCTGTATACATATTCGAATTAGGTCTTCCGGAAATGGAGAAACGTTATGTAACCGGTAATCGGGAGCAACTCGATCAATTAATAAAAGATCATGGTGGGACAGGCTTTCCAGCAAAAGATGAGGAAGATTTCTCTATTTATGACTTCCAGCCGGATGGTCTGATCAAAGAGAACGAGCGCATTAAAATAGGGGAAGATTACTATGAAACCATTTGGACACCTGGACATGCGCCAGACCATTTTTGTTTTTATAACCAAGAAAAAAAGATTATGTTCACCGGAGATCATGTGTTAAAAGATATCTCACCAGTTATCGGATTATGGTCAGGTAAGGAGAGTAATATTTTAAGTGAATATTATCAGTCATTAGAACGAATTAAAAAATACCCTTCTGATCTTGCATTACCAGGTCATGGTGATGTGTTTTATAATTTCAGTGAACGGGTAAGTCAATTAAAATCCAGACATGACCAGCGTTTGCAGGAAGTTTATGAATCGATACATATGGAAAAGAAAACAGCTTATCAGCTCTGTCAGGAGATCTATGGAAACTTAAATAAGCGTTTGTTGGTTGCTCCTTTCATGGCTATATTGACGCGTCTAATCTATTTAGAAGAAGCAGGAAAGATATCGCGTGAAATCATACATGGAAAAGTTAAGTTCAAAACTGTATAAATGATTGATTTTGAGTGTGTTTGTCATAGGGGCAAGCGCACTTTTTTGTTGTGCAATTAGAAGCATTATTTAATAAGAAGATTTTTATGTACATTGCACAACGATGTATATCGTGTTAAACATTATAAAGAGGTGATTTTAGTGAACAAAGATTTAATGCGAGGAAGCATTGACATATTATTGCTTTCATTAGTTGCTAAGAATGATACATACGGTTATGAAATGGTTAAAAATCTAAAACAATCAAGTAATGAATTATATAATATGAGTGAAGGCACATTGTATCCGGCGTTAAAACGGATGGAAAAGAAGGATTGGATTGAATCGTATTGGGGAGATTCAGAAACTGGAGGAAGGAGAAAATATTATAAAATTACAGACAAGGGTAAGAAGGAACTGGATACGAAACTAAATGAATGGTTCGAAGTGAATAACCTTATAAACGTTTGCTTGGAGGGGATTCCATGGAAGAAAAATTTGAAGTCTACATAAACAATATGACTAATAAGTTAGACTGTAGTGAAGCCGAGAAAGCAGAAGTGACAGAGGAAATCCAAGACCATTTGTTATTATTAAAAGAAGAATTTATTCGAAATGGTTATTCGGAAGAACAGGCAGTTGATTTATCCATTACAGCTTTTGGAGAAGAAACCAGGATAGGTAGTGAATTGCAAAAGGCAATGTTTCCATGTAGGAATTTAGTTAAGTGGATTGGTACTTCTTTAAGTTTGCTGTTAGCTCTCTTTCTGTTAAGTGAAGGGATCACCTTATGGAATATAGGCTCAACTGTTGATGGTGCTGGTATTGGAATTCACTTTTTAGGATTTGAAATCAATGACCATGTACTAGTCCAACGTATACCGTCATATGCTGCTGGGTTTATGGTTGCAAGTTTGCTAACAGCATTAGTTCCTCTTGTTCTGTTTAGAAAAAAACTAGTTAAGTTCAAAATATTATCATAGGTAATATATTCACTAGTTGAGTGCCTTCTTTTAAAGGAGGTGCTCTTTTCTGTATAAAGATACTTAATTTAAAGGATTTAACTTACAAATGCGTGGTCTAACTCCACCGTCTTTAGACGGTATCAGCTTTTAGCCTTGCCTTT
>NZ_JBHTKJ010000062.1:0-6162 GCF_042675965.1 Virgibacillus byunsanensis
GTCTCAATAGAGATTACAATTCGGCACTCAATATCAAAAAAGAAGGCATTCGCTTATTAGCAAGCGCATAATAAAAATATAAACTTTTGGAACAAGAGGGTTAGCTTGGTCAATTTCGTCTGCTACCAAAAGTGACGATTACCCAAGAAGCCCCCACTTCAAACAACCCGTAAGGGTGGTAAGTGGTGGGAGTAGTTCACTCCTCTTAGATCTACACTTGGCACTTCAGGAAAATATATCAAACTATGATTTTAAACAACAGAATAGATTAACCGTATATTATAATAGGTAAATAGAAGAATTCGTTTAGAAAAAAAGAAAGGAGCGTTTTTAAATGAAATTATTTCATACTGCGGATTGGCATTTAGGTAAACTTGTCCAGGGGGTATACATGACGGAGGATCAGCAATACGTTCTCGAACAATTGATTAAAGCAATTGAAGAGGAGAAACCGGATGCTGTGATTATTGCTGGTGATTTATATGACCGTGCGGTACCGCCAACTGAAGCAGTTCATCTGTTGGATGAGGTATTGGAAACGATCGTGATCAAGTTGAAAACTCCAGTTTTGGCGGTTGCGGGTAACCATGATAGCCCAAGCAGGTTAAACTTCGGTAGTAGGATTATGAAACAGAATGGATTTCATATCGTTGGTAATTTCAATAAAGAATTAACACCCGTCAAACTTGATGATGAGCATGGACAAGTACATTTTCATCTCATACCATATTGTGATCCGAGTGTCGTTCGGACTGTTTTAGAAGATGAAGAGATTCGCACACATAACGATGCTGCAAAAAAAATTGTAGAAACCATTAGCGAGAAAATGGTTCCGAATAGTCGTCATGTTTTTGTCGGACATGCCTTTGTTACCCCTTCTGGAGAAAAAGAGAATAATACAAGTGACTCAGAGCGACCACTTTCCATTGGAGGAGCAGAGTATGTCGATAGCCATAATTATGCACCGTTTCATTATACTGCGCTAGGCCACCTGCACCAGGCACACTATGTCGCTAATGAAACGATCCGGTATTCTGGATCTATTTTAAAGTATTCTATATCTGAAGAAAACCATAAAAAGGGATATCATGTTGTGGAGATGGATGCAGACGGTAATGTAACTGTGGAGAAGCGACTATTAACACCGAAAAGAGATATTCGTACGGTGGAGGATACACTTGAAAATCTATTAACACATCCTGTAAATGATGATTATGTTTTTGTTCGTCTACTAGATGAGGCGCCTGTACTTTCTCCAATGGAGCGCGTTCGTTCGGTTTATCCTAATGCGATGCATGTGGAACGAGGGAAATATTTATCATCTGAGACGTACGAGGATAAAGGGACCCGGAGTCGTAGTGAGATGAGTGATTTGGATCTTTTTAAAGCATTCTACAAGGAAGTAAAAGGTGTGGATGCTTCAGAAGAAACCGAAGCAATTTTTAAAGAAGTGTTGGATGAACTGTTAAGAGACGAGAATGAGACTTCCACAAATACGAAACCAAAAGAATATATTTCGAACTAAATATTAAAGAAAGGGGAGTGGATGAATTGATACCAATTAAACTGACAATGACGGCATTCGGACCATATAAAAGCACGGAATCCGTAGACTTTACAGAACTCGAACAGAATAATTTGTTTGTTATCTCAGGAAATACCGGAGCTGGTAAAACAACTATTTTTGATGGGATCTGTTTTGCATTATATGGAAGTGCGAGTGGCTCGGACAGGGAAGATAACAAGATGCTGAGAAGTGACTTCGCAGATGATAATACCCACACATCGATTGAGCTTGAATTCGAATTAAATGGCAGGTTTTATCGTATTTTACGCCAATTGGGCCATGTGAAAAAAGGAAACAAATCCAAGACTGGTGAACGGTATGAATTTTATGAAAAAGTGGATGGAAAAGAAGTACCTTGTGTGGATCGCCAAATGATCTCTGAGATTGATAAAAAGGTAGAGGCAATTATAGGTCTGACACAGGATCAGTTTAAGCAGATTGTTATGTTGCCACAGGGAGAATTTCGTAAACTATTAACCTCCCAAACTGAAAATAAAGAAGCGATCTTACGGAGGCTATTCAAAACAGAGAGTTACAGTCATATTAATGAACTGTTGAAAAATAAAAAGGCCAAAGTGGAAGAGGGCTTTAAGCAAGTACAACAAGAGCGGGATCATCATATTCAAAGCATTACTACAGCATTACCAGAGCGGGAAGGATCTTCCTTATTCCAAGTACTTTCGGAAGCATATTATAATGTGAATCAGGTGGTTGAAGGGCTTCGGGAAGAAGATGCCTATTATACGAAACAAATGAAAATAGATAAACAAAAATATGATGAAGCCTATAAAGCGCACGACAAGAAACAGAGAGAATTTCATCAAGCAAAGACAATAAATGAACGATTTGCGGAATTGGATCAGAAAGAAAAACAAGTAAAGGAACTTGAAGAACAAAAGCCTCAGTACACCAAAAAAGCAAAGGAATTGGAAGAAGCTGAACGGGCTAGTCAGATGGAGATTTATGAAAAGCAGGTTAACGAATGGCAAAAAGAAGAAAAGGCTAAAACAAGTATTTTACAAAACGCCGAGAATTCCCATCAAAATGCTGAAGAAAAACAAAAGCATGCTAAACATACTTATCTACAGGAAGAAAATAGGAAAAGTGAACGAGAGGAAGTCAGCAAAAAACGTGATCGCTTGAAAGACTTCCTACCAACCGTTAAAGAACTTGATGAAAAGAAACTGCAGTTAAAACAATTAGAGCAAGATGGTAAAAAAGCTTCTTCTGATTTGGAAAAGGTACAAGGAGAATTGAAGGAAAAAGAGGAAGCGAATGAGGCATACAGTAAAAAAATGAATGAGATGGATCAAGCAGTAAGTCAGCTACCTGAAAAACAACAAGCATTAACCGAGATGAGAGAACATGTCAGAATCGTTATGGACTATATCAACTTAAAAAATAAACAAGCTGAACTTGATAAAGATGTTCAGAAAAAAGAAGAGGATTTTCGTGCTGCCAGGTCTGCTTATCAAGAAGCTGAAGATGGATGGTTGAATAGTCAAGCGAGTATTTTAGCAGGTCACTTACATGACGGTGAAGCTTGTCCAGTTTGCGGAAGTCCGGAGCACCCAAATAAAGCGACAAACCAAGGGAATGTGGTAACAAGAGAACAACTAGAAGTATTAAAAAAAGAACTAGATGAAAAAGACACACACTATCGTGATGCAGTTGCCAAGCATAAAACGAACGCGTCCCAACTGAAAGAAAAAGAAACAGAGCTTGTAGACAATCAGTTACCACCAGAAGATGCACCATCCATAAAAGAGCAACTGGTTGAAAAGGGTAAACGGTTAAGTGAAGAAGTAGATGCTGTGATGAAACAACGAGATGAACGTAAAGAGAGTAAAGTAAAGCAGGAAAAAGCACAAGAAGAGATCAACCAGTTGAAAACCAGGAAAGAACATCTGGAAAAATCATACCAAGAACATAAAATGACTTATCAAACTTCCAAGGCTGTATATGACGAAAGATTGCGTAATATACCTGAGGAAGTAAGAGTTTTATCAAATTTAGAAAAAGAAATAAATGAAACAGAAGCACTTAAACTAAGATTGGAAAAGGCGTGGGATGAAGCTCAGAAAAACCTGCAACAAGCAAATGAACTACAAACAAAAGCAGCCTCTGACTTAAGTCATGCGAAAAAACAGTTGGATGAAACTAAGGAGAAGAAAGCTAAGTCTGATAACCAGTTTAAGGCAGAATTAAAGAATGCTTCTTTTGAATCTGAGGAATCCTATCAACAGGCAAAAATGCCAGCAGCTGCTAGGCAGGAACTCAAAGAGGATATCCAGCAATATAATGAAAATCTGTCTACTAAGAAGCAGCAAGGAGATGAGTTAAAAGTTACGTTAAAAGATAAATCCAGAGTAGATTTAACGCTTCTCCAACAGGATCTGCTTTCGTTGAAAGAGGCATACGAGTTAGCGTACAAAACCTTAGAATCATCAAAAGACTACCAGAAAGAGTCTTTGAAGATAAAAGAAAATATTGTGGATCTAACTAAGCGAGTATCCGGACAGGAAAAAGAACTGGCTACAATCACAGATTTATATGATGTTCTAAGAGGGCAAAATAATCAAAAGATTTCCTTTGAGCGTTATTTGCAAATTGAATACTTGGAACGAATTATTGAAGCTGCCAACGGGCGGTTAAAACGTCTATCCAACGGGCAATTTTATTTAATGAGAAGTGATCGTCAGGAATCTCACGGTAGACAAAGTGGTTTGGCGCTTGATGTATATGACGCATACACCGGCCAAACAAGGGACGTTAAAACGTTATCTGGCGGCGAGAAGTTTAATGCATCTTTATGTCTAGCGCTTGGTATGTCAGACGTTATACAAAGTTTCCAAGGTAATATTTCAATCAATACGATGTTCATTGATGAAGGATTTGGATCATTAGACGAAGAATCGTTGAACAAATCAATAGATACTCTAGTTGACTTACAACAATCAGGTAGAATGATCGGCGTTATTTCACACGTTCAGGAATTGAAGACCATATTCCCAGCCGTTCTTCAAGTATCCAAAACAAGGGAAGGCATTAGCCAGACAAAGTTTATGGTGAAATAGGAATTCTACTCACTGAATTTGCATACGAGGAGGAAAAAGTTTGGAAAAAACCTTAAAACAAATTTTGAGTGAACTGAAAGAAATACGTGTTGACATAACTGATTTGAAGCATGGACAAAACAAATTAGAGACCAGCCAACGTACATTAGGAACTGGACAAATGAGACTGGAAGCGGGACAAATTAAACTAGAAGTCGGACAAACGAGATTGGAAGCAAGGCAAACCGGACTAGAAGAAGGACAAACGAGATTGGAAGTAAGGCAGACCGGACTAGAAGAAGGACAAACGAGATTGGAAGTAAGGCAAACCGGACTAAAAGAAGGACAAACGAGATTGGAAGCAAGGCAAACCGGACTAGAAGAAGGACAAACGAGATTGGAAGTAAGGCAAACCGGACTAGAAGAAGGGCAAACGAAATTAGAAGCAAGGCAAACCGGACTAGAAGAAGGCCAAACGAAATTAGAAGCAAGGCAAACCGGATTAGAAGAAGGGCAACTCAGACTGGAAACCGGTCAAACTGGACTAGAAACTGGGCAAATTAAACTAGAAGAAGGCCAAAAAAGTTTACAAAAGAATCTTGTTGATTGTATGGTCATGTATACCGATAAAATTATTGATCACTTTGATGCAAAAACTGAGGTATTAAATAAAAGGGTATACCAAGTAGAAGCAGGAATAGAACAATTAGACAGATAGTGTTGAAAATTTATTTCTTTAACAAAACCTCTAACATATAGGCGCGTTTATAGTACGCGTCTTTTTGTTGCAAAGAGGTTGGGTAGAAGTATAGTATAATTAAGGCTTGTCGATATGATAGAATAAAAGATACGAATGGAGGAGAAAACATGTCAAATCTACCAAACTGTCCAAAATGTAATTCCGAATATACATACGAAGATGGAAACCTGCTTGTATGTCCAGAGTGTGCACATGAGTGGACTTTAGAATCAGAAACCCAAACTAGTGAAGATGAAAAGACGTTTAAAGATTCAAATGGAAATATCTTAAGCGATGGTGATGCCGTAACGGTAATCAAAGACCTTAAAGTAAAAGGAACTTCATCTGTTGTAAAAAGAGGTACAAAAGTAAAAAATATTCGATTGATCGATGGAGATCACGATATCGATTGTAAAGTGGATGGTATTGGAGCTATACAGTTAAAAACTAAATTCGTTAAGAAGCTGTAGTTTTTAGAAGACAGATGTCAGAAATAGTAAAAAGAGAGTTGAAAAGATTCTGATAAAATTGTATAATTTGGTCAGTCTCATACATATGTAGGTCAATTATTTTCCAGTTTGCACGGGCGATATAAATGAAATGTGAACACAATGGATCCAAGTAATTTTATACGGTTTTACATAACTAATATGGATTGACCTAAGATTTTATATAAGACGTTATAACAGTTCACTCATGTTGCAAGTGGACTGTTATTTTTATATGTAGGTTTTTTAACGTACTTCCGAAAGAAGTCTCCCTCTTCAAGTGTGTGAAGGGCGTAGCCCAACGGTAAGGGG
>NZ_JBHTKJ010000063.1:0-35355 GCF_042675965.1 Virgibacillus byunsanensis
GAAAAACAAGTTCATGTTTCTCTTGACATACTGGTTGTTTTGTTCAGTTTTCAAGGAGCAATTCGTTCGTCGCTCTCAAATTGGCGACTTTATAAATATAACATTTCACAACATTTAAGTCAACACTTTTTTATGTTTTTCTTAGAAATGTTCGTTGCTGTTTATTTCGACAGCATAAAAAGTATATCAATTTTTATAATAAATGTCAATGCGACATTAACTATCAACGTTTGTTGCGTTTTTTATTGAATAGCTGTTTTTCAGCAGCAAGATACATATTACATTGGTTGGACTAAGAAGTCAACAAGATTTGCAATGTTTTTTTGAGATTAGTGTTTACAATTTTTCACATTTTATTCTGAGATGTTTTCAACCGATACCCTAACCTACTATATAACTACTTCGCCGTCCCAATCTAACATTCCACCAACCATATTAGAAACTTGAAAACCTTGTTCTTTCATATAAGTTGCTGCGTTCATACTGCGTCTACCCGATCGACATACAAATACGTAATGCTTTTCTTTACTAAAATTGTGTATCGATTCCGGGATTTCCTTTAATGGAATGTGTTTTGCATTTTCAATCATTCCTTGAGCAACTTCCTCATCTTCTCTTACATCAACTATAACAATACCCTCTTCATTCTCCATAAGTGATTCAACTTCACTTGGAGTAACTTTATTAATATGTTCCAATTTACCCATCCTTTATAATTTACTTTTTCTACAAGACTATTATATCTTTTATTTAGAATAGCTTGCAACTATCTTACGCAAGATATAACTAAGAATTAAGTACTTTTAAATTGGAGAGATTAAATTGAAACAAATTCTTTATATTACAGGTGTTTTATTCATATCGACTCAATTCTTGAATACCCAACATGTTGTTGCAGAACCATCAAATGATCAACAGCTTATAGAAACCTATCAGGAAGACATTACAGGTGATGGTCAAAAGGATGATATAAAGTTAGAAGGTATTCTTTTCTCACCGGATACAACGTATTATCGATCATTATGGGTAGATATAACTACTTCTAGAAAAAGCGAATGGACCATTAACTATGAAGGTGGGTATGATCCATCTATTCAGTTTATCGATTTAAACCATGATGATGTCAATGACATTTTCTTTCAAAGTGCAACCGGTGGTAGTGGAGGGTTATATAATTATTACCTGCATACCTTAGCTAATGAAAAAGTAAAGGAAATTCCGTTACCAGAACCGGATTTTATAAAAGGTCAATTTATTGATGATTTTAAAGCTGAATTAACAATTGCACCTGGTGAAAAACCACTGATACTTAACTTAGAGGAAAAAGCATCTGAATATATTCAACTGGATATTTATAATAAAAAAGGAAGACTTATGGAAGAAACATCATTAATGATAGATCCAATAGCTTTTTTTGAACCTATCTCAATAAGTAAAAGTAAAGGATATGGATTGAAGAGCTACCAACAAGTCAGCGGCGCCTATCATGCGGATCAATTAGGTACGATCGAAACGCTCTGGTATTTTGAAGATGACATTTGGACAAATGTCAAAACACAATGGGTTCCTGCTGGAGAATAAATTATTAAAGCTGTTCTTAAGAAGTAACTATCTTCTTAAGAACAGCTTTTTTAGTAATTAATTTGCTACTATATTTACTAATTTTCCTGGCACTACAATTACCTTTCGAACTGTTTTCCCGTTAAGCAATTCTTGAATTTTGTCGTGTTCAAGTGCCTGCTTTTCTAACTCGTCTTTTGTAATATCTTTTGCAACGCTCATTTTAGCTCTAACTTTACCCATTATTTGCAGTACAACTTCTACCTCATCTTCTACAAGTTTTGTTTCATCATAGACAGGCCATGCCTCATAGCTGATTGTCTCCGTATAACCAAGACGGGACCATAATTCTTCTGTTAAATGAGGCGCAATTGGTGAAAGTAGTTTAACAAAACCTTTAATATATTCCTTGGGAAGTTTTTCAGCTTTATACCCTTCGTTAACAAACACCATCATTTGTGAAATACCTGTATTGAAATGTAGATTATCAAAGTCCTCGGTTACCTTTTTAACAGTCTCATGATAAACCTTAACTAATTCGGAATCTTCATAATTCTCTACTACTTTCTCAGAGATTACTCCGTCCTCTTTGATGATCAATCGCCATACACGATCTAAGAAACGGCGAGCTCCGTCTAAACCATTTGTTGACCAGGCTACAGCTGAATCAAGGGGTCCCATGAACATTTCATATAAACGTAACGTGTCTGCACCATGTGAAACAACAATATCATCAGGATTTACGACATTCCCTTTCGATTTACTCATCTTTTCATTGCCTTCACCTAGAATCATTCCTTGGTTAAACAATTTCATAAACGGTTCTTTAGTAGGAACAACACCAATATCATACAAAAATTTATGCCAAAAACGTGCATATAGTAAATGAAGCACTGCATGTTCTGCCCCACCAATATAAATATCAACCGGTAACCACTCTTTTAATGCTTCAGGATCTGCTAACTTTTCGGTGTTATTCGGATCGATGAATCGTAAGAAATACCAACAACTCCCTGCCCACTGAGGCATGGTGCTAGTTTCACGGCGGCCTTTCATCCCGGTATCAGGGTCGACAACATTTACCCAATCACTATTTGCCAGTGGCGACTCTCCAGTTCCAGAAGGCTTGATTTCCGTCATTTTAGGTAGCTCCAGTGGCAATTCATCTTCAGGGACGGTAGTCATTGTACCATCTTCCCAATGGATAACCGGAATCGGCTCTCCCCAATAACGTTGTCTGGCAAAAAGCCAGTCACGTAAACGATAGGTAACTTTTTTCGTGCCTTTATTATTTTCTTCAAGCCATTCAATCATTTTTGTAATAGCTGTATCTTTATCAAAATTATTCAAGAAACCAGAATTAACAAGTTTCCCATTTCCGGTATATGCTTCCGTTGAAATGTCGCCCCCTGTAACAACCTCTACAATTGGTAATTCAAACTTAGTCGCAAATTCATAATCTCGTTCATCATGAGCCGGAACAGCCATTATTGCTCCCGTTCCATATGACATAAGGACATAATCTGCAACCCAAATTGGCATCTTTTTATTGTTTACTGGATTGATCGCATATGCTCCTGTAAAGACCCCTGTTTTATCTTTTGCAAGGTCCGTACGCTCCAAATCAGACTTCGTTTGTATTTTAGTCTTATACGAATCAACCGTTGCTTTTTGTTCCTTAGAAGTAATTTTATCAACCAAAGGGTGCTCTGGAGCTAATACAGCATACGTAGCACCAAACAATGTATCTGGTCTGGTTGTAAATGCAGTAAACTCATCACCATTACCATCAATCGAGAACGTCACTTCCGCTCCTTCTGATCGCCCAATCCAATTTCGCTGCATATCTTTAATACTTTCAGGCCAGTCAAGTTCTTCAAGATCCTTTTCTAGACGATCTGCATATGCAGTGATTTTCAACATCCATTGTTTCATTGGTTTTCGAACAACAGGGTGACCACCACGTTCACTTTTTCCATCGATTACTTCTTCATTTGCAAGTACAGTTCCGAGGGCAGGACACCAGTTAACCGCTACTTCATCAAGATATGCAAGCCCTTTCTCATAAAGCTTTGTAAAGATCCATTGTGTCCACTTATAATAATTAGGGTCTGTCGTATTTATTTCACGATCCCAGTCATAGGAAAATCCAAGCTCTTGAATTTGACGCTTAAATGTCGCGATATTTTTCTGAGTGAATTCAGCAGGACTGTTACCCGTATCTAACGCATACTGTTCCGCTGGCAACCCAAATGCATCCCACCCCATTGGATGAAGCACCTCATACCCTTGCATACGTTTCATGCGCGAGAAAATGTCTGTTGCAGTATACCCTTCTGGGTGCCCAACATGCAGACCTGCTCCTGATGGGTATGGAAACATATCTAACGCATAAACTTTTTCTTTCTTTGAATAGCTATCTGTTTTAAACGTTTTATTCTCAAACCAATGGTGTTGCCATTTTTTTTCAATTTCCTGATGGTTAAAACTCATACAATTTCCTCCTCTAATTCGGTATTAGAAAACTTGGCTTATCGTCAAGCCTTTATGGTGAAAGCTTTAGTTGCACTTATGCAGTAGGAAAGTTTTATACTCTCCTATCTGCAAAGAACAAAAGCGAAAGCGCCTGTTTAGCGACGTATGGGTTGCGCCCGTGCATCGCGGGTGGGTCGACGTTGCCGCCGAAAGCGGCGAAGTTAGTCGATCTTCCTTAAAGGAAACATGCCCCTTCATAGGGGTATGCCGACGTTGGGCCGGGAGCCCGTTTTTAGTCGGCCTTCCTAATGCTTAAGCGATTCGATGTTGACTTATCGTAAGGAGGATCAGGAAGCCCACTAACAGCACGGGCGCTGGCCGATAAAAACGCCACGTCCTGTAGCGTCATCGGCACTAGTACGTCCTGTACGTCGGAGCTGGACGTGGCTTAAGCAGTAAATAAATTATCCACAGGCTCCTAATTTTATAATTTCCTAGATAATAAAAAAAGCTACTCATCCCAGAGAAGGGACGAGAAGCTTGTATCTCCCGCGGTACCACCCAAATTAACGCTTAATATAACGTTCGCTTGTATCCTTAACGCAGATTAACGGCAGAAACTACTGTTGTTCATCCCTGCAACATTGAAGGTGAGTTCATAAATTTCCAGGGGTAGTTTTCACCAATCACTACCTCTCTTAGACCTGAAAAACGTTACTACTATTCCTTCGCATCGTCATTATACTATGTATATCGAAATTGTAATGAAAGTGAAATGCTTTGTCAAGATATATCAGTTCCTTAGTCATGAACTCCTGTTGATTCATAAACTTTTTCCACCCAGTCAATTGAATTCATCCCATATTCCTCACGTATACTTTCAAGTGACTTATGAGAAAAATCATTCCCCGCTTCAACAATACCACTTCATCCAAAATAGGTTCCACATCTTTTAATTCATGTGTTGTAAGTACAATCGTTTGGACTTCTAAGTCAACAAATTTACCCTGTTATATCCTGCTAGCCGATTCTCTTGCCTATGAACCGATCAAGCTGTTGGCTTGATTATATTCGAGTGGTCTTTGATCGAAATTTTGTGCTGTTGATCAGTTTTTGTCTCTGTTGATCGAATTTCCTGGCCTGTTGATCGATTTTGCTATCAGCTTGATCATTTCCGAGGGTTCTTTGATCGAAATTTTGCGCTGTTGATCGTTATTCTCGCCTATTAATCGGTTTTTGTCTCTGTTGATCAATTCTCCTGGCCTGTTGATCGATTTACCCCTACCGATATTTTTCATTTATAATTACCTCCATGCACATGCTACACTCAACATATATTAATGTAAGAAGGAGCCAAATAAATGCTAAAAGGAATACTACATTTCTCACACCAACTTTTAGAAGACACGGTGACCAAAGGCGAAACAGTCATTGATGCAACATGTGGAAATGGTTGCGACACATTATACATAAGTAAACTTGTTGGAGAACATGGCCATGTATTAGCATTCGATGTCCAAGAACAAGCAATTAAAAATACCGAACTTCTATTAAAAGAAAACACTCGCAAAAATGTCACTTTAATTCATGACAGCCATACGCAAATCTTAGACTATTTACGAGAAGATACGATAGGCGGGGCAATTTTCAATCTCGGATACTTACCAAAAAGTGATAAATCAATTATAACGAAAGGGCAAACCACGATAAGCGCTGTTAACATTATTCTTAACCTTTTAAAAAAAGGCGGTCTTATCGTTATCGTTGTGTACCACGGACATGAAGGTGGTAGATCTGAAAAAGAAGCCATTCTCGAACATGTTACAAGTCTTGACCAAAAGCAGTGTAACGTATTACGCTATGAGTTCATTAATCAAAAAAATGAACCACCATTTATTTTAGCAATTCAAAAAAAATAGGCTATCTGGATGAATAGTCTATTTTTCCTTTTTAAATTTATAGTACATCTTTGTATTCCAATGAAAAAAACGTGCTTTACTTCCACTAAATTGTAACAACTCATTGGTCATACCCAAACCGTCATCCAGTTTTTTTACTTTCGGGTCTGCTAAGTACATTCCTACTAAGCCTTGGTGTACCATTTCATGAAAACGGCAGTTAGGTAATCGTTGTACATGCGTGTTAGCCTGTTTAATAAAATAAATAAACCGCTTCCTCATTTCATCACGATTTGGATAGTAACTGCAAAAATTCAAATCTCCTTCATCATTATCTTCCTGTTGATCAATATAATAATCCAGCAAAATATGTAAACCCTGCATATAAGGAAAATAAGCTTTTACTATATTACCCGCTAAATCCTCGGTTATTTTTTCACCTAATGCATAGGAAACCATGCAAAAAATCCCTAGTGTAGACCCTGTTGCGGCAGAAAATTCATACCAGCTCAGCGAAGTATAACTTCCACTTTTCATATTAAACCATTTTGTTAATCGTGATATGCGTTGTTCCACTTGCACATGTTTATGTACCTGCAAATCACCGTATAGATTCTCCAACTCCAACAAAAGATTATGAATAAGAGAGAAATTATCAAGCTTACGTAGCGTTTTTTGACAAGTACGAACCAGATCAGCTAAATACTCCCCATCTGCCTGTTCCTCACGTAATTTGTAATAATTTTTAACCGTATTAGTTGGTGAAAGTGCATCTATCATTGCCTGATGCAGGAGACGAAAATCAGCTGGATCCCTAGATGTACTCCGATCACATAAATTATCCAGGTAATCACTAATCGTCTGATAAGCAACAATGAAACGAATTGCTTCCCTCCATTTATAATTAGCAAGTAATGCATAAACAGATCCACCTTGACAGTGAAATCGTTTTGATTCAATACTTGCAAGAGCCTGTGTACGAAGTTCATCATCAGGTATTTGCTCAGCTCGCTGTTTCCAGTGGGCTAATTCAACATCAACCACAGGGAAGATTTTTCGATATACAGTTGCCATTAATCTCATTGCTGTCTGTGGTACACGATATGCCAACCTAAATCCCCCGTTTCCCAAACATTCCGTCCATATGATATGTTAATTTTTGCTATACTAAATATATCACCATAACAGGAGGAAACCAAATATGATACAGTCCTATAAGAATAAGAAGCCTTCCATTCACAGTACCACTTTTATTGCAAAGGATGCCACCATCATTGGTGATGTAACGATTGATGAACAATCTAGCGTATGGTTTAAAACCGTCATTCGTGGTGATGTGGCACCAACACACATTGGAAAACGGGTTAGTATACAAGATCTCTCTATGATCCATCAAAGTCCCAATATGCCTGTTACAGTGGAAGATGGTGTAACAATTGGCCATCAAGTTACATTACATGCAGCAACTATTAGAAAAAATGCACTAATCGGTATGGGGTCAGTCATATTAGATGGTGCAGAGATTGGAGAAAGTGCATTTATTGGTGCAGGGAGTTTAGTACCTCCAGGTAAAATAATTCCACCAAATACGTTAGCTTTAGGGAGACCAGCGAAAGTCGTCCGTGAGTTAACTATAAAGGATTATGAAGAGATGGAGCGTGTTCGCACGTCATATGTTGAAAAATGTCAATACTATAAACAACATACAGATCTTGGATTGGAATTTTAACATAGTCATGTAATAAGAACTTTAAAGTGTTGAGATACTACCGATATAAAGAGTAGTACTTAATAGATATTTATTGGAGTGTATTTAAAATGCTCATCATATTATTCTTCCTATCGTGCATAGTTGCGATATATTTCACCGTAATGCTTGAAAAAGCACCGAAAAAATGGATTAAAAATTCATTTGCATTGTATGGAATTGTGTTTGCTATCACAGCCGTTTCGTTAGGAGCAATTTATATAAATGAACATAAAGTTACGCTAATGGCCTTTGCAGAAGAATTTGTAGATACGAATTCAATTGGTGGTAAACAAGCTAGTCCTACTAGACCAATGACATCAGAGTTCAGCATAATTGGTTCCGTGCAACTAGATGCACCATTAATTAAGCAAATGCCAGAATTACCACGTGGTTGTGAAGTTACTAGCCTTGCTATGTTGTTAAATTATAACGATATCGAAGTTGACAAAATGGAGTTGGCAAAAAAAGTAAGCAGAGATCCGACACCATATCAAGTATCTAAAGAAGGGGTTCAATTCGGAAATCCTCACAAAGGGTTTGTCGGTGACATGTATGATTTTAAAAATCCTGGACTTGGTGTATACCATGGTCCAATTGCCGAATTAGCTAAACAATACGTGGATGAAAGTCACGTTCATGATCTCACTGGAAAAGGATTCAGCGAAGTATTTAACCAGCTAGCCCACAACAGACCTGTATGGGTCATCATTAATACTAGTTATAACAGGTTGCCAGAAAGTAAATTCACAACTTGGCAAACACCAGATGGGCCACAAAAAGTAACCATGAAAGAACATTCCGTGTTAATTACTGGTTATGATAATGAATATATTTATTTTAATGATCCGTTAAATAAAAATACCCAAGCTCCCATTGAGGAATTCGAAGCGGCATGGGTACAAATGGGAAAACAGGCGATTACGATATATTAAACCGTAATCGCCTGTTTTTATTTGCTTCTATCTTTTCTTATAGTGGTGCTGTTGTAATAGACCTGATGTCACTATCTTGTTTTCTTAATTCATTAATATCAAATTTATTTTCTACATAGATTTGATGCCAAAGCATAAACATAAGCACTGTCCAAATTTTCCGGCTATAGTCCCCTCTACCTTGACAATGTGCATCAAGTAAATTAAGAATATAGGATTTATGCAATAAATGATCTGTTTGGCTTTCATGGATTAACTGTTTTGCCCATCCATTTAATTCATCCTTTAACCAGTGTCGAATTGGCACTGGGAAACCTAGTTTTTTACGGTCAAGAACATGATCCGGAATGATACCTCTTGAAGCTTCACGTAAGATACTTTTTGTGGTTCCGTTAGCAATTTTTAAATCTACTGGGATTTCATTTGCCACTTGAAACACTTCCTTATCCAAGAAAGGAACACGTAATTCAAGGGAATTAGCCATCGTCATTTTATCTGCTTTTAATAAAATATCCCCACGCATCCAAGTATGAATATCTACATATTGCATTTGATTAACAAGTGGATAATCTTTTACATGATCAAATAGTTTATTTGTAATGCGTTGATATGATAAGTCTTCATTGTAGTGCTTAAGTAACTGAAATTTTTCTTCATCCTCAAACATTTTTGCATTACCGATATAACGATCACGTAATGGCGTTGTTCCACGCTCTAAAAAACTTTTCCCTTTAACACCTTCAGGTAATACATCTGCTACTCTTGCCAAAAGACCTTTTGCAGGTGTTGGTATGGAATTGAACATTTTAAGCGATTCAGGCTCACGGTAAATATTATATCCACCGAATAATTCATCAGAACCTTCACCTGATAGTACAACCGTAACATGCTTTCGGGCTTCTCTAGAAACAAAGTATAACGGAACACATGACGGATCGGCTAAAGGATCATCCATATGCCACATTACTTTTGGTAGCTTTTCTACATATTCCTCTGGTGAAATAATATAGGAAATATTTTCAACATCTAATTTGTCTGCTGTTTCCTTAGCCACATCTACCTCAGAAAATCCTTCTCGTTCAAACCCAACAGAGAACGTCTTTATATTCGGATTGAATTCTTTAGCCATTGCAACAATTATCGTGGAATCAATCCCACCAGATAAGAATGATCCAACAGGTACGTCACTACGCATATGAATATTAACTGAATCATACATAACATCCTGAATTCGTTTAATCCAGTTTGCTTTGTTCATCAAAACAGGGTTGAATGTTGCATGCCAATACCGCTTAAAACTCAACTGTTGTCCAGGTTTTTTCACGAAGTAATGACCTGGTTCAACCTTTTTAATGTTAGCAGTCATTGTCATAGGCTCTGGTACAAATTGAAAGCTTAAATAATGTTGCAAAGCATCATTATCTACTTCTTCATTCTCCATCAGTAACGTAATACTCTTTTTTTCTGATGCAAAAACAGTACCCTCATCTGTTTCATGATAGAACAACGGCTTAATACCAAATGGATCACGCGCCCCGAAAAGTGTTTCCTGGTCTTTGTCCCAAATTAAAATAGAAAACATTCCACGTAAGTATTGAAACGCATTTTCCTTATGTTTAGAAAACAACGCTGCAATTACTTCCGTATCGGACTCAGTTGCAAATTCATAACCCTCGTCAACCAAATCTCTTCGCAGCTCAACATAATTGTATATTTCGCCATTAAAAATAAGCCATATCTTTTCATCATCATAACTTAATGGCTGCTGGCCACTTTCTATGTCAATAATACTTAAACGTCGAAACCCAAAGGACACATAATCATCATGAAAATACCCTTCATCATCCGGTCCTCTATGGCTAATAATATTGTTTTGTTCTTTAAATAAATTAATACTATCTTCATCTTGTATCTTAGAGTTATTACGAATCATACCGATAAAACCACACATCGCTTCTGCCTCTCCTTCGAATCATGTTGAATCCTTGAAATTATATCATAAATCAGTATCCAATTACATATACGAATGTCTTTTGCAAACAAAAAAGGCGTTAATCATTTAACGCCTTTTTTGTAGTTTAAGAAATTAAAAATAGGAGCCTGTGGATAATTTATTGACTGTCTAAGCCGCGTTCAGCGCCCAACGACCAGTGGGCTTCCTGATCCTCTTTACGATAAGTCAACATCGATTCGCTTAGCAAAGGAAGGCCGACTAAAAGCGGGCTCCCGGCCCAACGTCGTCATACCCCTATGAAGGGGCATGTTTCCTTTTAGATGAACTTGACTTTTCGCCAATAATGGCGAAAGTCAGAGTGAATCTTATACTCTGGAGTGAATCTCATGCGGATTTGGAAGATCGACTAACTTCACCACTTTCGGCGGCAACGTCGACCCACCCGCGATGCGCAGGCGCAGCCCATACGTCGCTTAACGGGCGCTTCTAGCTTTTGTCCCCTACTTTGAAGTTAATGCCTTCAATTCATCAACTTTATCCGTTTTCTCCCACGGGAATAAAATATCTGTTCTTCCAAAATGACCATATGCAGCTGTATTTCTAAATATCGGTTTTTGTAAATCAAGCATCCGGATTATTCCTGCTGGACGAAGATCAAATAAATTACGAACCGTTTCCACCAATACTTCTTCACTTACTGTCCCTGTTCCAAATGTGTTAATTGAAATGGAGACCGGCTCTGCAACACCAATGGCATACGCCAACTGGACTTCACAGGTTTTAGCTAGTCCTGCTGCTACAATATTTTTTGCTACGTAACGTGCTGCATATGCTGCCGAGCGATCAACTTTAGTAGAATCTTTTCCACTAAAAGCTCCCCCACCATGACGAGCATAACCACCATACGTATCAACAATAATTTTTCGACCTGTTAATCCAGCATCCCCCTGCGGACCACCAATTACAAAGCGGCCAGTTGGGTTAATAAAATACTTCGTTGTTTCGTCTAATAAGTTCTCTGGTATTACTGGGCGAATAACGTGTTCGATAATGTCCTTTTCAATCTGTTCTGTGGTAATGTCCTGGTGATGCTGTGTTGAAACCACTATTGTATCTACTCGAACAGGATTATCATTCTCATCATATTCTACTGTTACCTGGGTTTTACCATCTGGACGTAAATAGGCAAGAATTTTTTCTTTACGTACATCTGCTAAACGTTTTGATAATTTATGGGCTAGTGAAATAGGAAGTGGCATAAGTTCTTCTGTCTCATCACAAGCAAATCCAAACATTAAACCTTGATCACCTGCGCCAATTGCTGCGATTTCTTCATCACTCGTCTTTCCTTGCCTAGTTTCTAATGCTGTGTCTACTCCACCGGCAATGTCTGGAGATTGTTCATCAATTGCAGTAAGTACAGCACATGTATCGGCATCAAAACCAAATTTCGCCCGCGTATATCCGATATCTTTAATGGTTTGGCGCACAATGGCAGGAATATCTACATATGTAGTAGTAGAAATTTCTCCAGATACTAACACTAACCCAGTAGTTACAGTTGTCTCACAAGCAACACGTGCATTAGGGTCTTTCGTTAAAATTTCATCCAAAATTGCATCTGAAATCTGGTCACATATTTTATCAGGGTGTCCTTCAGTCACCGATTCCGATGTAAACAAACGACGATTAGTAGCCATATGGCTAAATCCTCCCTTTATATTGTGTTACGGAACTCTGTTTTTTTCAGTTATTTTTTTAAGTTTAATAAAAACAAAAAAACCCTTCCTACATTCATGAGGAAAGGAGTTGTGGCCTTTCGCTCTTATTGTTCAAGGAACGTTCCTTGCACCAGATTAGCACCTTTTCACATAGTGACGGTTGCCGGGTTTCATAGGGTCTGTCCCTCCACCAACTCTAAAATAAGAGAGTATCCGCTCGAAGTATATCGTAACGAAAGTAGACCATAGTGTCAACTTTTTTCCAGTTTTTATAGGGTGGACAAATTTTACAAATAAAAAGCACTTATTAGTATGGACTATATATTTAATTGTGTTATACTATTAATCAGATTTACAAAACTACAGTGAAAACTGTTGCCTTTATGAACAAATCCATCAAAAAAGGAAGGGAATACCATGAAAACGGTGGAACAATCATATCTATTAAAAAAATTATTAGCGCATAAAAACTTGCATAAAAATTTAGCAGTACCACGTTTAGTAGAACGAATTTTAACACGAGAAGAAGGTAAACTAACTGCTACTGGTGCTATTCAAGCTACTACAGGAACTTATACAGGACGCTCACCTAAAGACAAATTTATCGTTAAAGATGACAGTTGTGAGGAATTTATTGATTGGGGTTCTGTTAACCAGGCAATTGATGAAGAGTCATTTGAGAAACTATACGAGAAAGTTGTTGACTATTTAAAGGAAAAGAATGAACTATTTTCATTTAACGGATTTGCTGGTGCGGACTTTAATTACCGTTTACCTATCCAGGTTATTAATGAATACGCTTGGCATAATTTATTTACACGACAATTATTTATTACGCCTGAAGAGGGAGAACTTGAAACACATAAATCAGAATTTACAGTGGTATCTGCTCCTACTTTTAAAGCAGATCCAGCAGTTGACGGTACAAACTCAGAAACATTTATTCTTGTCTCGTTTAAAAAGAGAATTATTCTTATAGGTGGTACAGAATATGCTGGAGAAATTAAAAAATCTATATTCTCTGTCATGAATTATTTATTACCTCGTCGTGATATTTTATCCATGCATTGTTCAGCAAACGTCGGTCAAGAAGGCGACGTAGCATTATTCTTTGGATTATCCGGAACAGGAAAGACTACGTTGTCAGCTGATCCCTACAGGCGATTAATTGGTGATGATGAACATGGATGGAGTCCAAATGGCGTCTTCAATATTGAAGGTGGGTGTTACGCGAAATGTATTAATCTATCACAAGAAAAAGAACCACAGATTTTTGATGCCATTCGGTTTGGATCTGTGTTAGAAAATGTAATTTTAGATGAAGAGTCGCGAATACCTGATTATGACAACACATCATTAACAGAAAATACACGTGCTGCTTATCCGTTGGAAAACATTGATAATATCATATCACCTAGTGTTGCAGGACATCCAAATGCAATTATTTTTCTTACAGCTGATGCATCTGGAACGTTACCACCAATAAGTAAACTTACAAAGGAACAAGCAATGTATCACTTTTTAAGTGGATATACAAGTAAGTTAGCCGGAACGGAACGAGGAGTCACTGAACCACAAGCTACGTTTTCAGCTTGCTTTGGCTCTCCATTTCTACCATTAGCACCTTCGACTTACGCTAAGATGCTCGGTGAAAAAATTGACCTGTATGATACGAACGTATTTTTAGTTAACACAGGATGGACTGGTGGTTCTTACAGTGTTGGAAGCCGTATGAAACTTTCGTATACACGTGCAATGGTTCATGCAGCATTAGAAGGTGAACTAAATACAATTGAAACTACAACAGACGATATCTTTGGATTGGAAATGCCGATGCATGTCCCAGGTGTACCTGATGAGGTGCTAGTACCTTTAAACACATGGAAAGATAAAGAGGCGTACTACACCGAAGCACAAACACTTGCAATGAAGTTTCACGAGAACTTTAAAAAGTTTAAACAAGCAAGTGACGAAATTAAGCAAGCAGGTCCATTATTTAAGAGCTAAACCTAAACGGAAAACACTAATTGTTTCCTCATCCCAAAAGGATTTAATATATGAGTGAAAAAAAGCATGAAAATTTAATAGTTAGTTTGATGCTAACAACCGGTTCCTAAAACAGGGATCGGTTTTTATTTATGCTTCTTCACATTTTTTCATCCGCTAAAAATAGGCATTCACACATTTTTCACTAAAAGCATAAACTGTCTTGACACACCACAACTAGACACTGAAAGGGTCGAACAGTATGAAAAAATTTAAGTTTTTTACCGTTATTTCCTGTGTATTTTTAATTTTCCTGTCTGCCTGTAATTCAAATGAACAATCATCTATTAAAATTGCAGAAGTTACCCGTTCCCTCTTTTATGCACCGCAATACGTAGCTATTGAAAAAGGCTTTTTTGGAGATGAAGGATTGGATGTTGAGTTAACAACGACATGGGGTGGCGACAAAACCATGACCGCTTTATTATCAGATGGCGCTGATGTTGCCCTAGTTGGATCAGAAACTTCGATTTATGTCTATGCTCAAGACTCAAGAGATTACGCTATTAATTTTGCACAATTAACACAAACAGATGGAACGTTTCTAGTATCCAAGGAACCCCAGCCTGATTTTAAGTGGGAAGATCTTAAAGGCAGTACATTTTTAGGTCAACGCAAAGGCGGAATGCCGCAAATGGTTGGTGAGTTTGTCTTAAAAAATCATAACATAGATCCACATGCAGATTTAAATTTATTACAAAACGTTGATTTCGCAAATATACCTGGTGCGTTTGTATCTGGTGATGCAGATTATGTTCAGTTATTTGAACCAACCGCAAGTACTTTTGAAAAAGAAGGAAGCGGTCATATCGTAGCCTCTTTTGGAGAAGAGTCGGGTCATGTTCCATACACGGTATTCATGACGAAACAAAGCTTTATAGATAAAAATGAAGAAGAAGTCATGAAGTTTACAAAAGCTATTTATAAAGCTCAACAATGGGTCCAAGAACATAGTGCCGAAGAAATAGCAAAAGTTATTCAACCTTATTTCGAGGATACAGAACTAGATATGTTAGCAGCTTCCATAGACCGTTATAAAGACCAAGGTTCCTTTGCTACCGATCCTATTTTAGATGAAGAAGAATGGAATAATCTAAAAGATATAATGGGTGAAGCTGGAGAACTACCAGCAGGAGATTTATCCTACGATGATCTAGTAAACACTAAATTCGCTGAGGACGTAATTGAAGACTAAGGAGGGAAAACATTGGGATTTCTAACCTTAGAACACGTATCACATTATTATTTTTCAAAAAATAATTACACAAGAGCATTAGATAATATAACGTTATCTATTAAAGAAGGAGAGTTTGTCGCACTTTTAGGACCTAGCGGCTGCGGCAAGTCAACGGTACTTTCTATAATAGCAGGAATTATGAAACAAACAGCAGGTAAAGTTCTATTAAACAATCAAGCCATAAACAACACCGAATCAGCCATTGGTTATATGCTACAACAGGATTATTTATTCCCTTGGAAACCTATCATTGATAACGTGTTACTTGGGCCAAAGATATGCAACACTAATACAATTGAAACAAGAGAAAAAGCATTAAAATTGCTAGAAGAAGTGGGTTTAGAAAGTGTTACAAACGCTTATCCTAATTCACTTTCTGGCGGTATGCGTCAACGTGTGGCTTTAGTTAGAACGTTAATCAATGAACCCAAAATTTTCCTTTTGGATGAACCCTTTTCGGCACTTGATTACCAAACAAAATTAAAATTAGAAGATTTAGTTTCACAACTTCTAGAAACCTATCACAAAACTGCTGTTTTAGTTACGCACGATATAGGTGAAGCAATTGCCATGAGTGATAGAATTTTCGTAATGGGATCAAATCCCGGTAAGATAGAAAAAGTTTTTGAAGTGCCTATCGAGTTACGAAATGAGAAACCCTTTTTAGTAAGAAGACATCCAAAATTTCAAATCATTTTTGATAAGATCTGGGAGGAGTTAAATAAAGATGAAGCCACACTTGAAACGAGTGATATGTAACAACTCCTACTTCTTATCACACTTCGTGATTATTACAACTAAAGGTGTTGAGTGACCATGGAATCTAAATCTGATCAACGTCTTTTTGAAAACTATAAAAATAAAATTAAACGCGAACAAAAAGTTGTCTTCACTTGGCAACTGCTAATATTAGTTGTGTTTTTTGTAGCATGGGAGGTCGCAAGCACCTTTTATTGGATAGACCCCCTTCTATTTAGCTCTCCAACTGAGGTAATCCAATTACTTGTGAATAAAGTTTTGGACGGATCCATGATCAAACATGTGCAAGTAACCTTATTTGAAACCGTACTTGGTTTTATTATAGGTACCATTTTAGGAATATTTATTGCCTCAGTACTATGGTCATCTGTACGGTTTTCCAAAATAATGGATCCTTATTTAGTCGTAGCGAATGCAATGCCTAAAGTAGCACTCGGACCTATTATAATTGTTGCTTTAGGACCAGGATATATTTCTATCATTGCAATGGGGGCACTAATATCAGTTATTATAACAACACTTGTTGTCTATTCTGCTTTTAGAGAAGTTGATCCAAACTACGAAAAAGTGTTGAAAAGTTTTGGAGCTACGCGTTGGCAATGCTTTAAAGAAGCTATTTTTCCAGCAACATTACCAACTATGATTTCAACATTGAAGGTAAATGTAGGGCTCTCGTGGGTCGGAGTCATAGTGGGAGAGTTTCTTGTGTCAAAGCAAGGCTTAGGTTATTTGATTATCTATGGTTTCCAAGTATTCGACTTTTCATTAGTGATGGTGAGCTTATTGCTAATAGCCATTTTTGCAGCCATTATGTACAAAATTGTTGAAAAAATTGAAAGTTGGTTAATTAAAAATACCATTTAAAATAAAACAAACCGCCTATACCACAATAGGCGGTTTGTTTTATAATTATGCAATCATTAATACTAGGACAACGATCTCCAGTTTTCACTGAGAAAGTTCATACAATTTGTTACAACTCCATCTTTCATTATAAAACTATACAAATTATTATGTTTTATATTATCGGGTAGTTGATCTAGTAAAACCGGCCCCTCTGTTTCATAATATGTGGATTGTTCAACCAAATCCTCAATATCCGCAAAGTAAACGTTTTTAATAGTGTTCCCTCCTTTACCCACAACAAAGTATTGACCAAGATACTTTACCACTTTCGTAATCCCACCCGTTTCTTCTTTTATTTCCCGGATTGCAGCTTCTTCTGCACTTTCACCTTTCTCAACCTTCCCACCTGGAAATTCGATACCTCGATAACTATGTTTTGTCAGAAGCCATTGGTTTTTATAGGTGCATAATATGAGTACATGTTTTGGATCTCTAGAAAAAGGATGGTCCTCGAAAGATAATTTTACTTCATTGTTGTAATAATCATTAAAAATATACATTATTTCAGCTGCCTTCACTTGTTCAGTTATTTTAAGAGTGTGTAATTTTTGTTATTTTCCAATCAGAATCATATGTAAATTCAAAGTTAACTGTATATGAACCATACAAGTCATTTGTATTATTCTGTGACACTTTCACCCTATTGTTTTCTAATTGTACCACATCATAGTCATTTTTTTCATTAAACCATGGTGGAGTTTCTGTAGGAACTATATATAATCCATCTGCTTTTTCCTGATAATAGTATTCTATATATTCATTTGCAACATCTCTTGAAGCAACCTCTTTAAAATCATCAAGTAATTCCGTTTTTGTATGATAATTAGCAACTTTATAGTTATTTCCTGACTTCTGGACTAGTTTGTCCATAAATCGATTAGTTAGGGCTATTATTTTTTCATGTGAAATCGTATTTTCCTCTTGTAGTTCCTCTTCCTTCTGTTCACTATCTGTATGATCTACAGTTGAATTCTTAGCCTCGTTTTCATGTTCTGTTACTGAAGCAACAGGCACAATACTGGATTGAGCCAATAATAGTAAGAATACTATTACAACAATACCAACTATGGATTTAAAATAAAAATGCATTTGTTTCTTCATTATCGTTGTCCTCCTCATTAATATGTAAAGGTATGTTGTGTTAATACTATTCCTTTAATAGGAGAAATATAAACTTTTTTGGAATAAAAAAGAATAAGATGATACCTCATCTTATTCTTCACTGGTCACAAGTGTCTGTCTCCCAATATACCCATGCTTTCAATATGTGATTTTGTTTGTTCATCGCCTAAATTATATAGCATCTTAAATGCTTCAGTCATATTGATATCGTAATCATCATTCGATCGATCATCATGGTACGGTTTTATCGGTACATGTGCTCGAAAAAACGCACGTGTGTCAGAAGTATACATATGATCTAATTTATCACGTAATATACGAACCTCATCTTCTGTAGCATGGATAATAAAATCATCATTGTTATCATAATGGATCTGTGAAATTTCTTGCGACCCAAGGTTAATAAAGAACTTTTTCTTTTCCATTCAGCAAAACCTCCTATTTTTAATTTGTCTAAAAACAGAAGAAAAATGTATACCAATTAATATTGAAAAGAAAGAACAAAAGCTAGAAGCGCCCGTTTAGCGAGGTATGGGCTGCGCCCGCGCATCGCGGGTGGGTCGACGTTGCCGCGCAAAGTGGCGAAGTTAGTCGATCTTCCAAATCCGTATGAGATTCACTCCAGAGTATAAGATTCACTCTGACTTTCGCCATTATTGGCGAAAAGTCAAGTTCATCTAAAAGGAAACATGCCCCTTCATAGGGGTATGCCGACGTTGGGCCGGGAGCCCGCTTTTAGTCGGCCTTCCTTTGCTAAGCGATTCGATGTTGACTTATCATAAGGAGGATCAGGAAGCCCACTAACAGCACGGGCGCTGGCCGATGAAAACGCCACGTCCTTGAAAAAGAAAAGCACTTTTTCTGCGTGCGATACTTTTTCAGGGAAGCTTTCCTTATCCTGTGGCGTCATCGGCACTAGTACGTCCTGTACATCGGAGCTGGACGTGGCTTAAGCAGTAAATAAATTATCCACAGGCTCCTAATTTTATAATTTCCTAGACAGTAAAAAAACCCATCTAAACGATGGGTAAAAAAATCACTAACTATTAAATGGATTGTGCTGTTGACTGTTGTGATCTATTTGCAAAAATACAACGGCCTTTACCATGCGGAATACACATTGGTGTACCGAACATTGGATCAAATGTTACGTCACATTTCATTTGGAAAACTTCGTGTACTAAATTACACGTTACGATTTCCTCAGGTTTACCTTGTGCAAAAACTTGCTTATCCTTTATAGCTACGATGTGATGTGCGTATCGACATGCAAGGTTTAAGTCATGCAATACCATTACAACTGTACGGCCATCCTTCTCATTTAAATCAAATAATAAATCAAGTACATCTATTTGATGCGTCATATCAAGGTATGTTGTAGGTTCATCTAAAAGTATAGTATCAGTCTGTTGTGCCAATGTCATAGCAATCCAAGCACGTTGACGTTGACCACCGGACAACGAATCAACTGAGCGATCCTTTAAATGCACCATATTTGTATCCCCAAGTGCTTTATTAACAGCATTTTCATCATCCTTGGACCATTGCTTCAAAAATCCTCTGTACGGATGTCTACCTTGTTTAACAAGCTCTTGTACCGTTAAACCTTCAGGGGTTACTGGACTTTGTGGTAAGATAGATAATTTTTTGGCAACCTCTTTGGTTCCCATTTTCGCTATATCTTCACCATCTAAAACAACATCTCCATCTTTTGGCTTTAATAGACGCGCCAAAGAACGTAGCAAGGTTGACTTGCCACATCCATTTCCACCGATAAAAACGGTAATTTCGCCTTTAGGTATTGTTATATTTAGATCATCGATTATTATGTCTTCACCATATCCAAGAGTTAAATCTTTCGCAGTTAACGTTTGCATTGGAATCTCTCCCCTACATCATCTTACAATAATTACGCACATACATACTTTACAATCATACATATGAACAAGATTTTAAAAATTAGTATATATACAGTTTATTGGGTTTTTAATTATAAGTCAATGACTTTGAGAATCATTTTCAATAAGTTTTGTCTACTTTTTGTCTAACATGTTTTCTAATTTCGCTCTTACTAACTTATTTGATGCGTTTCTGGGGAGTTCATCAACAAAGAAAATTTGTTTTGGTATTTTATATTTTGCTAACCTTTTTTCTGCAAAGACAAGGATATCATCTTGATAAACTGACCGGTCTTTTAGCACAATAAATGCTACAGGTACTTGTCCCCATAAGTTATCCTTTCTTCCAACTACTCCAACTTCATTAATACCTTCCATCTCCATAAGAACGCTCTCTATTTCTGAAGGATATACATTTTCTCCTCCTGAAATAATTAAGTCCTTCCTTCTATCAACAACATAAAGAAAACCATCTTTATCTTCAAACCCTAGGTCGCCAGTTGATAACCATCCATCGGTGATAGCAATGTCAGTAGCTTTTGGATTTTTATAATATCCGCTTGTAACCATCGCACCTTTTACCATAATTTCTCCAATATCGCCTTTTGGGCCGTCTATTTTTAACTGAGCTGGGAATAAGGGCTTGCCGGAAGAACCTAACTTTTCTAATGCGTCGCTTGGACTCAGGGTAACAATTTGTGAAGAGGTCTCGGTCATTCCGTACGATTGAAAAACAGGAATATGTTGTACTTTTGCTTTTTCTAAAAGAGGTTTTGGAGCAGGACCACCCCCAAGTAACATACATCTAAAACTATCAGGATAACGATTATCTCCTAAATATTCTCCAAGTCTGTGCAGCATGACGGTAACAACAGATACGATTGTAACTCCTTTTGTCAAGATGGCTTCATGTACCACTTTTTCATCAAATTTTTCTACCAAATAAACTGGTATTCCATATATGACACTACGAATAAATATAGACAATCCACCCACATGGAAAATAGGTAATACCGCTAACCATTTATCCTTATGATCCAACCCCAAATTCAAAGCGGAACCTATTGAGCTCCACCAATGGTTTCCAATTGTATGTATGACACCTTTAGGAAATCCAGTTGTCCCTGATGTGTAAATGATTGTAAACGTATCCTCTAAATTCATAACAGATTGAAGCTTTATTGGCTTTTCCAAGTACTGCTCTATTTCAAAAAATGATTTAACAGGTATAGAGAAATTTATCTCTTTAAACTGCTCGCTCGTCAGAACTGTTGTAACGTCTGCATCTCTCACTTGATAATCCAATTCTTGTTTAGTTAAACGTGTATTTAACATAACTGAAACAGCTCCTAGATAACTTAACGAATGAATGGCAACTACCATGGAAACATTGTTCGTTGACAGGATACCGACATGATCACCTTTTGAAATACCAGTTTGTGCTAATTGTTTAGCAAATCGCATACTTCTTTCTTTCAATTCCAAAAATGAAATGGTATCACCGTTTTCAAGTTCAATCGCGGTTTTATTTGGTGCTAAAAAAGCTTGTTTTGTTAACCAATGTGGAATTGTTTCAGACATCACTTAAGCCTCCTTACTTATGCTTAGCAGGTTCATAGTTAGAAAAAACGATTAATCTTTCCTCGGTAGTAAACCTTAGTAAATGAACACCAGTATCACCAGTTGCTACCCAAAAGTTACTTTCAGGTGGAAGTTTTAGAAAACAACGAAATAACATAGCAATTGTTTTACCGTGTGCAACAAGACAAATCCTATCCAACTCATTATTTGCAAATAAACGTTGAATCAGTCTATTCCAGAACGTCTCTACTCTCTGTTGAAAAAGCAAGATAGATTCTCCGCCTGGTATCGGCTCGTCATAATTCCTTCCATCTTCTGGGAAGGGATATTTTATATCTGCTTCTGTTTTTAATAAACCAGCAAGTACACCATTGTCCATTTCTTTTAATCGCTCATCAAATTGTAGTTTTGCTCCAGTTTCTATAGCAAGTATTTGAGCGGTTTTAGAAGCTCTCTTAAGTGTACTGGCTATAATTAAATCTAGATTATAATGCTTATTAATCCACTGGGAAGTAATTTCAGCTTGCCGAACACCCAGATCGGTCAAAGCGAAGTCGGCCTTACCTTCCAATCGATTTTCAATGTCAGCAACAGACTCTCCATGACGCATAATTAAAATCTCTTTCACTATTGTTTTCCTCCCTCTACAGGAAAAACCTTTGCTAAAGAAAGCAAAGGTTTTTAGATAACGTAAATATAGATCAAGGAAAGCGTGGGAATTGTTTGAAATTCGGCTTTCTTTTTTCTTTAAATGCGTCGCGTCCTTCTTTAGCTTCATCTGTTGTGTAATAAAGAAGTGTTGCGTCTCCACCCATTTGTTGAAGTCCTGCCAAACCATCTGTATCGGCATTGAATGATGCTTTTAAGAACCGTAACGCTGTAGGTGATTTTTCCAGTATTTCTTCACACCATTGCACAGTTTCTTCTTCTAACTTATCCAAAGGTACAACTGTATTTACCATACCCATTTCATAAGCTTCGTCTGCACCATATTGACGGCATAAATACCAAATTTCACGTGCACGCTTATGACCAACCATACGTGCCAAGTAGCCAGCACCATAGCCAGCATCAAAACTTCCTACCTTTGGACCTGTTTGTCCAAATACAGCGTTATCAGCAGCAATTGTTAAGTCACAAACAACATGTAGTACGTGACCACCACCAATTGCATAGCCTGAAACCATTGCAATGACAGGCTTGGGAATCGTACGAATCAATCGTTGTAGATCTAAAACATTTAACCTGGGAACCTGGTCATCTCCAATATATCCCCCATGCCCTCGAACTGATTGATCTCCACCAGAACAAAAAGCTTTCTCGCCAGCTCCTGCTAAAATAATAACACCAATTGATGAATCATCACGTGCATCAGCAAAGGCATCAATCATCTCGTTTACTGTAAGTGGCGTAAACGCATTGTGTTTTTCAGGACGATTCATTGTCACTTTTGCAATGCCATCGTGTTTTTCATAAATAATTTCTTCATATTCTCTTACTTTCTCCCATTGTACAGTCATAATATCCTCCTTGTATGTATTGCATTTATGTCGATATTTACTTATTCATAGAGATAAACTCTGTTACTAGTTTACCAAAAATCTCTGGTTTCTCAACATGAATTGCATGTCCAGCATTTTCACATATCACAAACTCAGCTAAACTTAATTGTTTTTTCATTCGCTTATTTATCTCTGTGAATTTTTCATCTAGTTCCCCAGTTACTAACAGTACCGGTTTTGTAAACTGTGACAAATTTTTCCACCATGATGGTTGGCTCCCTGTTCCCATATAACGAAGCGATTGAGCCAGTCCTTCTTCTGATTGAGCTAATCGTTCATCACGTACACTCTGTTTCTTCTCAAGTGGTAAGTTTTTTTGTGTTGAAAATAATGAGATGTTTTCCCAAAAATCAATAAAACTTTCCATTCCTTCGTCCATTATTCTTCTTGCAAGATTGTCATCGTGTTCCCTTCTACATTTCCGTTCATCCTTGTACGCTAAACCAGGAGATGCACTTTCCAAGACTAATGATTTTATTAATTCTGGGTGAAGCATCGCAAGTGACAACGCAGTCCTACCACCCATCGAATAACCAACAAGATGAACAGGCGTTTCATTTAAATATTCGAGAAACTGCTTCATTTCTAAGCAGAAGGTTTCCATCGATCTGGGGGTTGATGTCACTGTTTTGCCATGACCAGGCAAATCTATTATAATGAATTGCCATTCACTTTTCCAGTTTGAAACAAAATTTGACCATGTAGATATACTTCCTGTAAAACCGTGAAGCATCAGAACTGGGGTACCCTCCCCATGAATTTCATACCAATATGACGCGTCATTAATAGTATAATACAACTGATCATTCCTCACTATTTAAAAGTTCATCTTCGATAGCTTGCCATTTTTTCCGGTGCCATTCCATGTTTGTAGTCCGATCTGTTTTAACTTCAATGACCGACAGACCCTTATAAGAATAGCTAGAGTATAGAATATCTTTTAAATCTGTCTCCGTTGAGACTGATGTATAGTTGCCTCCATACATTTCAATTGCCTGTTGAAACTCGATATCGATTGGTGTGCCAAATAATGCTTCAAAATGTTTCTTGTTATCTACTTGTGGTAAAAACGAAAAGATCCCACCACCATTATTATTAATTAATAGAATGGTTATGTTAATACTATATTGTTTTGCTGTTAATAAACCATTCAAATCATGGAAAAAAGACAAATCTCCAAGAAGCAAAGTCACGTGCTTGCCCTTAGTAGCAGCTCCAAGTCCACTAGATACCATCCCATCAATACCGTTGGCACCGCGATTAGCCAATACAGTTATATCTTTAGGTGTTGTCATAAAAAATGTATCCAGATCTCTTACAGCCATACTGTTGCCAACATACAAACTACCATTTTCAGGAATTACCTCTACTAAACACCGTACCGCTTCACCTTCAGTAAGTAAACCTTCATCCTTCGTTAATAAATGATTCTTTGCAACACGATTCATGGTTTGCCATTTTTGTAACCAACTAGGATCAATGTTCAAGCTAATGGATGAATTTATTAGATCATTACAAAGCAAACTAGGATCGGCATAAATGAACTCCGTTGTGTTTCCAGCTGGTTCTCTATATCCTGCATGGTGTTCCACTATAAATTGTAATGCATGTTTATGTTCTTTCACGTAAAAGAGGTAAGCTTTTGATACTGGCATGGCACCAAAACGAATAATAAAATCCGGTTCCAATGCTTTACGGATTTCCTCATTACGGAAAAAGGCATCATAACCTTCCATAATCTGATCCTTATCGTGTTCACCAGATCGAATTTGTGATAACGGATCTGCTAATATTGGCAGACCCCATTTGGACGCCAACTGAACGATAGTTTCTGTTAACAATTTATCCATCTGAGGACCACAAACGATTACCCCTTTTTGCTTCGATTGAAGCTTTTTCATGAGTGAATTCAGTTGTTGCTCATGCAGCTTCTTAGTACCTTGAAATGTTGGACTATAAGACTGTCCTGTATCTTCCCCCCATAAATCAGGTAGTGAAAAGTCTGGAATCAGTGGTTCACGAAATGGGAGATTTAAATGTACTACTCCCGCGTTTCCCTCTTGTGAGAGAAATACTGCACGTGATGCTTTGCTTCTGACGTAATTCAACATTTTCGGACTCGCTTCTGGTAAAGCCATTTCCTGAAACCATTTCACATAATCTCCGTATAATTTGATTTGTTCAATTGCCTGCGGTGCACCAACATCACGTAATTCATGTGGTCGATCAGCAGTTAAAACAATTAACGGAACCCTGCTATAATGAGCTTCCACAATAGCTGGGAAATAATTGGCAGCTGCTGTTCCAGAAGTACACACTAAAGCAACTGCTCGCTTCGTTTGTTTTGCCATTCCTAATGCAAAAAAAGCAGCAGACCGTTCATCAATGATTACCCACTCATTCATATCAGGATGTTCTATTACAGTCATCGCAAGCGCAGTCGATCTAGATCCTGGTGAAATTACTACATCCGTTACCCCGTTTTTAGAAAGCTCGTCAACAAAATTTGCTGTATACCTTGTCAATACCTCTGTATGGTTCATAGCTTTTCTCCTAAAACTGATAGCATTGGTAAAAACTTTACATTCGTCTCTTCGTATTCTGCTTGTGGATCAGAGTCCTTAACTACTCCACACCCAGCAAACAATGAAATTTCATCCCCTTGAATTAATCCAGAACGAATACCTACAGCAAATTCGCCATTTTGGTTACTGTCTAACCAACCAATTGGTGCACCATACCTGCCTCGATCTAACAATTCATGTTCGCGGATAAAGGCAAGTGATTTCTCTCTAGGAACCCCACCAAGAGCAGGTGTTGGGTGTAACTGTTTAACAATATCAAAAATACTGTGCCCATTTTTTAATGTAGCAGTTACAGGTGTATATAAATGCTGTAAATTTTTTAGTGGATAAATAACCGGCTCTTTTGGTACAACAACATTATAGCAGTAACCTTCAATTGCATCTTTTATCATACTTACAACAAATTCATGCTCGTTACGGTTCTTCTCATCATGTAGTAAATTATAACTCATCTTATCATCTTCTTGTTTAGTTTTACCGCGTGGAGCTGTACCTGCCAAACATGTAGATAATAGTTGCTTATTCTCAAGTTTGACTAAACGCTCTGGTGTTGTCCCAATAAAACAATCACCGTCACTTTCGATTGCAAAAACATAACTATTTGGTTGTGTGGTGATGAGCCTATCTAACATAACTCCAATTTCCGCTTCTTTCGTTAGCTTTAAGCGCATTTCACGTGCAAGAACTATCTTTTCTACTTCGCTATGCTTAATCTGTTCAGTAGCCATCTGTACACTTTCTTTCCATTTATCAGGTTCTATTTCTTTTTTTGATTTGATAGCAGCACCTTCTGGAAGTTGTTCAGTGTACGTTAACAAAGTATGTTCCATTCGTCTTAATTCATTTGTAAGTTGTAGTGAATGATCTTCTTTGTTTACTCTAACATTTACAGTAAAGTAAAATGTATTATCACTCTTAGTTAATATGAACTCAGGGATAGTAAAAGAACTATGGTTAAATTTCTTCCACAAGAAGGATTTTGGCTTTGTTGGATCAAACGACATACCACCATGCGCTAACAACCCTGTACCAGGAACCTGATATGAATTATGAATAATAGCTTTATCAACTATTTTCTGCCATTGTTTTTCTGTATGATGGAAACGATCTTTATCTGTATCGATTTTATAAGCATTTCCAATTCCAACAATATAAAAATCCTCTGCGGTACTCGTCCAAAACGTTCGATCTTTTGACATATATTTTGCTGCTTCAAAAAACTGAATTGGATTGATTTCATCTACTTCTTTTGTATAACTAATAAGTTGTACAGTTTCATCAGTCTTGGCCTTATCAATAGCTTTATCTAGTAAAGTCTCTATAATTTCTTCTTTAAGTTTAATCATATATATAAACCTCCGTTACACTAACAAATCACAAACATCCATTTCTATTTTATTCTGTTTTCAATTGTTTCTCAAGGAAAGGGAATATTTTTATCAAATTTGATAATTGACACCCCCCAACTAATTGCCTAAACTTAATATGATATGAAGTGATTTAGGAGGAAACATCTATGCAATCAATCAATAAAATAAATGTAAAACAAGCTCTTAATGAGCGTGATGGCTTTCAAGTTTGGTGGCGTCTATTACGCCCCCATACATTAACAGCATCCTTTGTACCAGTCTTTGTCGGTACCATGCTCGCTTATACCAATGGACCATTAAATATATTTTTATTTTTGGCTATGCTCCTTGCATCCATGCTAATCCAATCAGCAACGAATATGTTTAATGAATATTACGATTATGCACGTGGATTAGATACGGAAGACTCAGTCGGGATAGGCGGGACTATTGTGCGTGATGGAATATCAGCAAAAACGGTCCTATACTTAGCCATATCATTTTTTAGTATTGCTATTATACTTGGTGTTTATATAAGTATCGCATCCAGCTGGTGGATTGCTGTTATTGGGCTAGTTTGCATGCTGTTTGGTTACTTGTATACAGGAGGCCCTTTGCCTATCGCATATACCCCGTTTGGTGAATTATTCGCTGGCTTTTTTATGGGTACTGTTATTATAGGTATTAGTTATTTTATCCAAACGTTAACGTTAACAGCCAACGTGATATGGGTATCTATTCCAATAGCAATTTTTATCGGAAGTATTATGCTAGCAAACAATATCCGCGATTTAGATGGAGACAAAGAAAATGGTCGTAAAACAATCGCAATTCTACTCGGAAGAAAAAATGCCATTCGTTTTTTAGCATTATTATTTATATTAGCTTACGGTTACACTGCACTTTTTGTTGCAACCGGTATTTTACCCTTATGGTCTCTCATAACAATTATTACGATACCAAAAGCAAAAAATGTTATCCTGAATTTCAAAGGAAAAACAGAACCAATTGAAATGATGCCAGCAATGGTCGCAACAGGAAAAACAAACACCATGTATGGTTTTTTGCTAGGTATATCACTACTAATTAGTAAATTTATTTAGAAAACTTGGCTTATCGCCTTAATGGCGAAAGCCTAAATTGCACTTATGTAGATAAGAAAGTTTTATACTTTCCTATCTACCTAGATAGGGGAATGGATACAATGGAATATGAAAACACCCTAATGGAAGCATTAGGAATGAAAACAATTTCGTTAGATAAAGATTTGGTAGTCATGCAAATGCCTGTCGACAAGCGAACACATCAACCAGCAGGCTTCTTACATGGAGGTGCTACTGTTGCACTTGCCGAAACCGCTGCAAGTATTGGAGCTTACGTAAATGTTGATTCCCAAGAGGTAAATGTATTCGGTATAGAAATTAATGCAAACCATGTCAGAAATAAAAAAGATGGCATTGTAACAGCAAATGCCAGACCACTGCACATTGGTAGAACAACAATGGTATGGGATATTCAAATAGTAGATGAAGAAGAAAAGCTAATATGTGTTTCAAGATGTACAATTGGGGTAGTGTCTAGTAAGAGATAGTTATTAGAGCGTTATGTCTAAAACAATCATCTTACTAAGGAAACCGTTCTTCACCTTCAATTGATTCACTCTCGTGATAATGGAAAGCTATTCCTAATACTTTTAATACACACAAAACCCTAAAGCCTAATCGGGGCTTTAGGGTTTATTTCATAGGAAAACAGAGGCGTAGAATGCACCAATTTCCGGCTCAGCATCTTCTCCCATCCAGACTGTAACTGTCAGCCCCGGACTTACACCAGGTCAACCTCTTAGCAAAATGCATTGCGGGTCACGGACTTAGAACATAAAATGTTCATCAACGTCAGTCGGGAATTTCACCCTGCCATGAAGATGGAATCGATATATTATTGTCAACTTATATTATACAATGATTTGAATAATTTAAAAAAAAATTGGCTTTCTAACCACTAAATTAATCCTCTAATGGATTTAAACTTTCCTTGCCTGTCAAATCAGCAATCATCGTTACTAGAAGTTCTATCTCCTCTTCCATATCTTTAAGACTTGCTGTTTCTACAGGAGAATGCATATAACGAAGTGGTAACGAAACAAGAGATACCGGTACCCCACGTCCTGTTAAACGCATTTTATCTGCATCAGTACCTGTCATGCGTGGTGTTAATTCATATTGTACTTTCATATCTAATTTTCTAGCAGTACTTTCCAGTAGCTTATTTATTTTTATATTGATTGGCGCACCCTTTGCTAGAACTGGACCGTATTCTAATTTAATATCCCCGTGCTTATTTTTATTTACACCGGGGTAATCCGTAGAAAATGTAACATCACAGGCAATTGCCATCGTAGGCTCAATACCTGCAGCTGCAAAGTAAGCACCACCCATATTCGTTTCCTCATTAACCGTACTTGCAGCATATACTCCTACATGACATCCCTTTTCAGCCAAGCGTTTAAGGACCTCAGCGATGATAAAAGCTCCTGTCCGATTATCTAGGCCTCGCCCAGAAATGTAACGATCCATCAAAACCTCAGGTTCCGTTTTATATACAGCTAAATCTCCAATCTGTATATTTTTTTCCGCTTCTTCCTTTGATTTATAACCACAATCGATAAATAAATCTTCTAAACCGAAATCGTTTTTTAATCCACCATGATGTTGTGCGTTCACACCAATTACCCCTGTAACGACGCTACGAAAGCCTAACACTGTAACCTTCATCCCTACTGCCGCTTTAGGATTAATGCCACCCATCTTATCAAAGTGTAAAAAACCTTGATCATCAATCCGGTTTACAATAAGTGCAATCTCATCACAATGTCCTGCTAATAATACTTTAAAGTCAGCGTCTGGATTGAGCACTCCGATCGCATTCCCTGCATGGTCGGTTCTAATTTCATCAGCAAAATCCTTTACATAATTAATCCACTTTTTTTGAATCTCCATCTCATTACTTGATGGAGATGGTGTATGTAATAGTTCTAATAAAAATTCTCTATTTTTTTCCATTACCACTTATCCTCCTTTGGTAAAGTCTTTATTAAACGTACTACAATGATACCAATTTTTCCAAAATAGAGCACTTTTGTTTACGGAAAGACGCCTCACCGGTAGACTTAAATAGAGAGTATAGAGAGGGAGTGTATCATAATGGATCTAAATCAATGGTACGATAAAGGTATGTCGCCTGATACATATATTGAATCTATGGAAAAACACAAAGAAAACCTACTACATGTCTTTGATCACTTTACACCTCCAGAAGATGAAGCATTTTTTCGAACATTGAAAATGAAGCGTATACGTGTGATTGCCCTAACAGAGGATTGGTGTGGAGATGCGATGGTAAACATTCCAATATTGCTTCATATTTCAGAAAAAGCTAATATACCAGTCCGTATGCTTCTTCGTGATAGCAACTTAGAACTAATGGATCAATACTTAACGAATGGAAAAGCACGTTCTATTCCAATTTTCATTTTTATAGACGAGGATGGCAAGGAGGTCGCCAAATGGGGGCCTAGGGCTGAAAAAGTCCAACAATTTATTAATCAATCACGTAAAAGTCTTCCATCAGAGGAGGCAGATGACTATCAGGAAAAAGTTAAAGAAATGTTAATGTTTATGACAAAATCATTTCGTGATAATACCGATTTTTGGGAAGAAATTTACAACAGTATAAAACAAACACTTATAAAGGTTTAATTTTTAAACTCACTTAGATTAGTGAGTTTTTTTATGTTCAGAGGTAATGGTGTATAGCATAACAACTATATTGTCTATACTAAGATTAGAAAACTTGGCTTATCGCTAGGTCTTTATGGGGAAAGCCTAAGTTGCTCTTATGTAGATAAGAAAGTTTTATAGTTTCTTATTTACAAATAAAAACACAAAATGAAATGTTCAGGTGACTTTATGGGTATCGAACTTTTAAAAAATTTATATTTTCGTATTCCGTTAATTCTTAGACTGCTATTAACTATCTTCTTTTTAATGTTCATTTTTGGTATTATCATTCATTACATTGAACCTAGACAATTTCCTACTATTTTTGAAGGTATCTGGTGGGCCTTTGTTACTGGGGCGACAGTCGGTTACGGGGATTATGTTCCATTGAGCACAGAAGGTAGAATCGTTGCCATACTTCTTATTCTAAGTGGTGGAGGATCCATCATTTTTTATATCTCTACATTATCAAAACTAACTGTTAATCGTGAAAACGATTTGTCAGATGGGAAAGTTACTTTCAAAGGTAGTGATCACATCATTTTTATTGGTTGGAATGAACGAACTAGACAGTTAATTGACATGATAACGGATAACAATAAAAAAATTCATCTTGTCTTAATTGACAATTCCTTACAGAATATACCCTATAAGCAATACCCACTTCATTTTATAAAGGGGGACCCAACTGAGGATGTAATACTGGAGAAAGCTAATATTATTTCAGCAAAACGTGTAATTATTACTGCAGATATTTCAAAAAAGGAACGTAAAGCAGATAACTTTACTATATTAACAATTGTAACCATAAGAGGAAACAACAAAGACATACCAATTATAGCCGAAATCCTTTCCAATAATCGAGTAGATAATGCCGTACGAGCAGGTGCAAATACCATTATTCGTTCAAATGATTTCATGAGTACACTACTATTCCACGAGTTATTACGTCTGAAATCCGCGACGCCTTTCGAGGATGTTCTACAGCTTTTACATAGTCAGCAATTTTGCCATTCGAAAATGCCAGAGGAATTTGTAAATAAGGATTTCTTATACGTTTCTGACCATTTTTCCAAAGAACAACACCTTTTAATTGGGTTAATTCGTAATAAAGAATGGATCATGAATCCTCCGCTCGACTTTATACTTGAGAAAGGAGACATTCTAATTACATTAGTAAAGTGGTAATATTAAGTTTTCGACCTTTTGCATTAACTTTTTGCCAATATTAATGTATTCATCAGGCACATTTGCGTCTGGGTCAGTTGGTGATTGGAACTGGTCAATTGACCCTCTCAGTGCTCCACCTATTCCTTCCTCGTCATAGCCTTTTTCATATTGGTGTGCGAGTAGAAATGGTTTTTCTAAACGTACCGTGACACCTGGATAATCCAATGATCCAGCTACAGCGTAAAAAGGTATTCTCAGAAAGTAATAAATCCCTTTATTATCAATTTTTAAATCAAAAAAACCCTTTTCATAATCCCAATTTGAGCCAATAACAAACCCCTCAGGCTTTAATTTTTCTTCTAAGACATATAATGAATAAATCTTGTCTTCAATTTCTGAATCTAACGGAACCATATATACCTTCCTTTCATTATCTGCTATTAGTATATTTTGCTTGAAATCAAAATTTATGCTAAAATGTTTAATTGTGTGAAAAGAATCGAATAGTATAGGAGTTGTTCAACATGACAGACAAGTTTGAAACTGGTCAAATTCTAGAAGGCAAAGTTACTGGAATACAACCATATGGCGCGTTCGTTGCTTTAGACGAGGAAATTCAAGGTTTAGTTCATATTTCGGAAGTTACACATGGATATGTGAAAGATATTAATGAACATTTAACTGTAGGAGATGGCGTAAAAGTAAAAATTCTAAATATAGATGAAGAAAAAAATAAAGTGTCTTTATCTATCCGCGCTACAGAAGAAGCACCAAAAAAACGTACGAATGTAGAAAAGAAGCAACCAGCAAGTCAGCAAGATAACTCAAATGCTGGGTTCAATTCTTTAAAGGACAAGTTAGAAGATTGGATCGAGCAATCTACTTTCAAGAAGTAATACTACAAAAGGGCTTACACAAGTTTAATAACATAACTGTGAGCCCTTTTTCTATTACTATGTGTCTGTCCTTGGTTCTGCTTCCTCCACAAAAGATTCATCAGGTCTAAATAGTAACGAAAGCGCCACTAAACCACTTATTCCAACTAACGTATATATAACTCTTGCAAAAGCTCCACTTTGTTCTCCACCGCCAAAAACTGCTGCTACTAAATCAAATTGAAATAAACCAATCAGTCCCCAGTTAATTGCGCCAATAATTATTAGTGCTAAGGCAATCCTTTGTAACCCACTCATTATTAAACCTCCTTTAATAGTATTTACTCAATCAGTTTTTCCCATTTTAAGAAATATATACAAAATCCAAAGACGTGTTTACTTAATTGATTTCTAAAATTCAATAGTATAAAGTAAACATGAAACCTTGATTGAATGTAGGGAGGAAAACGATGTCACACATAACATTCACATATGATAGTGCGCTTCCATTTGTTAACCAAAGTGAGTTAAATCATGTAGAGGGATTTATACAATCGGCACACCATGCTTTACACAACAAAACAGGAGCAGGAAACGATTTTTTAGGCTGGGTGGATTTGCCTCAAAAATATAACAAAGAGGAATTTTCTCGTATAAAATCAGCTGCTAAAAAGATCAAACAAGATACAGATATTCTACTAGTAATCGGTATTGGTGGGTCTTATTTAGGGGCACGGGCTGCACTTGAGATGCTTAATCACTCCTTTCAACAACTACTTTCAAAAGAAGATAGAGAATCACCTCAAGTTATTTTTGTTGGACATCACATGAGCTCAACCTATATGAGTGAATTATTTGATGTACTAGAAAATAAAGATGTATCGATTAATGTAATTTCGAAAAGTGGAACAACAACTGAACCAGCATTAGCTTTTCGTATTTTCAAAAAATACATAGTAGATAAATACGGTAAAGAAGAAGCGAAAAAGCGTATCTATGCTACAACTGATAAGGAAAAAGGGGCACTTAAAACAGCTGCAGATAAAGCAGGTTATGAAACTTTTGTTATACCTGATGACGTTGGTGGCCGCTTTTCAGTATTAACGGCTGTAGGACTTTTACCAATTGCTGTTAGTGGTATTTCTATTGATGACATCATGCGAGGTGCGAGTGATGCAATGGACGATTTAACAAATCCATCTTTAGAATCTAATCCTGCATACCAATATGCCGCTGTTCGGAATGTTTTATATAACAAAGGAAAAACAATCGAAATGCTAGTTAATTATGAACCACAACTCCAATACGTTGCTGAATGGTGGAAACAGTTATTTGGTGAAAGTGAAGGAAAAGACCAAAAAGGAATCTTCCCAGCATCAGCAAACTTTACAACAGATTTGCACTCATTAGGACAATACATCCAAGATGGCCGCAGAGATTTATTTGAAACGGTTTTACATGTAAAAAAACCTTATAAAGAAATTACATTAGAGCAAAATGAATCAAATTCGGATGGTCTAAACTATCTAGCTGGAAAAACAATTCATGAAATTAATGATAAAGCATTTCAAGGTACATTATTAGCCCACACAGATGGTAATGTTCCAAATTTAATTATTGAGTTACCGAAACTAGATGCATATACATTTGGCTACATGGTCTACTTCTTTGAAAAAGCATGTGCAATTAGTGGGTATATATTAGGGGTCAATCCATTTGATCAACCCGGGGTCGAAGCATATAAGAAAAACATGTTCGCATTACTTGGAAAGCCTGGATTTGAAGAAGAGAAAAAGAAATTGGAAAATCGATTGAAATAAAAGGTTGTTTTCGCACGCATTGTTGTTTTTCCATCTTCATAGTTGATATAAAATGCGACATAACTTGAGATGATGGTTGGTGCTGTTACTCGCTCTGGAAATACACTTCGCTTTTCGCGCGCGGCTGGTGAGTTCTTCATACTGACGCCTTTTTAGAATCTCACCTATGCCTATCCTCCCGCAGGACAAGGAAAACTTGGGCAGCATTACATCGCACGCAGAAAATTGGTTTGTATTATCAAGGAGTCTCCGTGTATTCCGGCTGCTAATATAGTGCTATCTGATAATTAATAGCAGCATAGCGAGAATAAACTTATAATGCAGCTTTACCAGTCAGGGTGAGCGAAGGGAGGTGACTCCTGCGGGAACAGCACGT
>NZ_JBHTKJ010000064.1:0-1258 GCF_042675965.1 Virgibacillus byunsanensis
TATTCATAATTTTGGCATAAAATAATTTGTTTGACTTCTGTTGAAAAATTTTATGCAACGCTAGTGTTAATGAATATAGTACCTTTTAGAATAAAAAAGGTTTTACAGTGGACAGGGGAGGAGTGAAAATTATGAATGACGTTAAATCATTATGGGTTGTATGGCAAAACCCTAAAACGAGGTCATATTATCATATTGGTACTTTATCTTATTTCGATAATCATTATGAGTTTTCATATACTTCTGCACAAAAAGAATATTGGAAATTAAACGATGCTTTAAAGGATGAGTATATGTTACATCCTGCATTTCCTGACCCTAATAAAACTTATAAGTCAAAAGAGCTATTTAATGCATTTGATCGACGTTTACCATCACCTATTCGCGCTGATTTCAGCATAATTATGGAGGAACTTGGTTTGGACAAAAACCACTCCAAAATGGAAATACTTGAAGAAACGCGAGGGCGTTTAGCAAATGATACTTATTCTTTTGAACGCCCTCTAAGAGTAGAAAGTGATGGAAATGTTCACACAAGTTTCTTTATACACGGCATGCGATATCAAAAATTACCAAAAAATTGGCCTCAATTATTAAAAACAATAAAGACAGTAACTTTAGTACAAGAACCAGAAAATAGTTATGATCCTAATGCAGTTGCTATATATACAGAGACTGGAGTTAAGTTAGGTTATATACCAGGATTCTATTCTAAGGGAGTCTTTGCTTTGTTAGAAAATGGGGCTAGCCCCATTGTTACAATTTCAAAAGTAAATGAAATTTCAACACCACATTGGTGGGTAAAATTGAACTATGTAAGTGAAATCCCTTCTGGAAATAAAAGAATACCTGAGTTTCTTGCATTTGTAGAAACAGCAGTATAATAATTAATAATAAATTTTAGTATGAGAAAAGTTACAATATTTATAAAATAAAAGCAATCTCACTTTTAAAAATAGAAAATTAACAGGATAGAGGTCGTAATCAGACCTCTACTTTTTTTTAGTTATTTACCCTTTCCAACGTTACGGTGAAACCGTATACAAATAGATGCGTTTCTTTGGATTAGGAATTTATAAAATTTGATATATGGAAGACTTTGACTGAAATTTAGTATAATGTAGCTCCCTCAAAGCGACTATTGAACTTTCATTTCCTTCCTGCGATAAGTCAACATAGACACAACTGTCTAGTGAACTACTCCCACCACTTACCACCCTTACGGGTTGCTTGAAGTGGGGGCTTCTTGGGTAATCGT
>NZ_JBHTKJ010000065.1:0-77183 GCF_042675965.1 Virgibacillus byunsanensis
GAAGTGTATTTCCAGAGCGAATAACAGCACCAACCATCATCTCAAGTTACTTCGCATTATATATCTATTGTGACAAAAACAACAATCTTCAGGAAACAGTCTATTCTTTTTATGAATGGCATATTTTTTGACTTCCTTGGGAAACTATACGGAAAAAAGGGGGTTATTTTTTTTGGGCATTTTAGATGGTAAACAACAAGAAGAACCGTTTCATTCTGGAGAGGTTTTCCATCTCTGGTCTTACTTATACAGCGTGAAAGCAACGTTAGTAACTTTACAGGTCTTAACTAATCATACAGGTGATCATGATTTAAAAGCATTCTTGGAAGATCTCTTAGAAAATACATTTACCCAAGAAGAACAACAGGTGGAAACTATTTTAAAGGAAACCGGTATCCGCCTCCCACCTGCACCTCCTGATCGACCAAATGTAGAACTACAGGACATCCCCGCTGGAGCTCGGTTTAACGACCCGGAAATTGCTGGACTGGTTCAAAAGGAATTAATGACAGGACGAATTTTGTGTAGCTATATAATGGGAATTTCGATTCGGAAAGATATCGGAACTTTGTTTGGCGAATTCCATATTCAAAAAGCGGAGTATGAAGCTAAACTTCTAACAATCACAAAAGATAAAGGCTGGATTGTATCTCCGCCAATCAACATAAAATAGTTATTATATATTTCGGGAGTTGAGAAAGTGCCAGCAAATAAAAAGAGTATGACAATAGCCGCAATAGGTTCCATTCCGCTCATCATGACACTAGGAAATTCCATGCTGATTCCGATCTTTCCTGCGATGAAATCTGCATTAAAGTTATCTCAAATGCAAGTAAGTCTAACTATTACTGTTTTCTCGATAGCAGGAGCTATTTTCATTCCCATCGTTGGATACCTTTCTGATCGGTTTTCAAGAAAGATCATTATTATTCCATCACTTATTTTGTTTGGACTAGGCGGTCTGCTTGCAGGACTTGCTGCTGCCATGTTTTCCAATTCGTATGTATGGATTCTAATAGGAAGAGCGATACAAGGCATTGGTGCAGCGGGGACTGCCCCTATTGCCATGGCACTAACTGGGGATTTATTTAAAGGAGGCGAACAAAGTCGGGTCCTTGGTATATTTGAAGCATCAAACGGGTTAGGTAAAGTTATATCACCCATATTGGGCGCCATTTTAGGGGTAATCGTTTGGTATTCTGTTTTTCTTGCTTTCCCAGTAATTTGTCTTGTTTCACTTCTATTAGTCTGGATCTTCATTAAAGAAAAAAGCAATCGTCAAGCCCCTCCCCCCTTCCGTAAATATGTCCGTGGCTTGTTAGGTGTTTTTAAGCATGAAGGAAGATGGCTTTTTACTACGTATCTTGCTGGAGGGACATGTTTATTCACACTTTTTGGCATTCTTTTCTTTTTATCAGATATGCTCGAAGTAAAGCATGATATTAAGGGAGTATTAAAAGGAGTTATTTTAGCCATTCCTTTACTTGTTATGGTAACAACCTCCTATTTGACCGGAAGTAAAATAGGAAAGAATCTAGAACGAATGAAACGAATTGTCGTCATCGGATTTGTGCTCATGACTATTTCCTATGGCACACTCGTTTTTTTTGAAAAACTCATTCCTTTTCTTATCGTGCTTGCGATTAGTAGCGTTGGTGCAGGTCTCATATTACCTTGTGTAAACAGTATCATAACAGGAGCAGTTGGAAAGGAGCGAAGAGGATTTGTTACATCTTTATATGGTTCTGTCCGATTTCTCGGTGTTGCAGTTGGGCCACCTATCTTCTCTCGCTTAATGGATTGGTCACGGAATGGAATGTTTTTATCTATCGCTGCATTTACCCTGCTTGTTGGTCTCTTGGTTTTACTCTTAATCCGTGTAAAAGGAAAAGATGGTAAAGAAAATAAAAAAACCGCTGTTCGTTATAAATATATATAAAGGATTTATGTTTTTTTACGCCAACCTAGTGTGTAAGGCTGATAACTATCAATACGGCATATAATATCAACTACAGTCGTGGAAATCCATTGACTTACGAGAGCAAAAAAGAAGATTTCCCAGCTTATGATTGCTGCTGTTGTAAGAAAAATAAAGCAATTAATGATGAACAATGGTTTGCCAGGTAAAATATTTCTTCCATGTGAAATTATAAAAGCAATAACACCAACGCCACCATTAGATACCCCCTGACGCATTAGAATTCCAATCCCTGTCCCAAGGAAAACAGAACCAACAACCAAATCAAATAGAAGATTTCTATACGGGATGGAAAAGATGCTTGCGAAAAATGTAACGGATAAAGAAGTCACTGTAATGCCCATAATCGTCCATAACGTAAATCGCTTACCAATATATTTTACCGCTAGCATCAACATGGTAAAATTTACAATCCAAAGAGAGAGTCCCATACTAATGTGAAAGCCGTGATTAATTAATATCGCTATCCCCCCTGCACCTCCGGATGGAATTGACTGTGGAAACAGAAACAACCCCATTCCAAACCCTTGAAATGCTCCTCCTACTAGCACTAGTCCACCTTTAGTTATAAATTGTTTCATGGAATCCCCCTTATTCGGACCAGTAAATCTTCGCTGTTTTTTAGTTTGGACAACTCTCCCTCCTAATGCTTATTCGACCCTTGTCCTAATCATGCTTAATTACATTACAATTAATTTCCATTGATAATTTACATATATCTACATATAATAGGAACATACGTTCTATTTTGGTGGTGAATTTTGATGGACTATTCAGCTTATCCCCGTAACGATGTGCTTTGTATTGATATGCGTTCTTTCTATGCAAGTGTGGAAGCCGTTAAATTAGGATTGGATCCGATGAAAACGTTATTAGCAGTCGTAGGAGATCCAAATCGGTCAGGCAGCATTGTTTTAGCTGCATCCCCAGCCTTAAAACAAAAACATGGTATCAGCAATGTTAGTCGTTTTTTCGAATTGCCAAATGACCCGAAAATCCATATCGTTTCAGCACACATGGCTGACTATCTTCATGTTTCTGTTGAAATCACAAAGCTAATCAATCAGTACGTACCAAAAGAAGCCATTCATCCATATTCTGTCGATGAAGTCTGGGTAACCGTAAATGGATTGGAAAAGCTTTTTGGAGACCGCTGGCAGGTAGCTAGGAAAATCCAGCAAGACATCCTGGACAGTTTTGGGATTACGAGCGCTATAGGAATTGGTGATAATAAATTTCTCGCAAAAGTAGTCATGGATTTGCATGCAAAAAAAGCAGATAGTGGAATTGTGGAATGCCATTATGAGGATGTTGAGGAAAAGCTTTGGCCATTTCCTGTCGAAGTTATTTGGGGTATTGGTAGCAGAATGAAACATAATCTTAATCGAATGGGAATCATCACACTCGGGCAAATTGCCAGATTTAAACTAGATCATCTAAAAAAACGATTTGGCATTATGGGTGAGCAATTGTATTGGCACGCATGGGGAATTGATTTAAGTCCTGTTTTCGGTGACTTCACTAAAACAGAACAAAAGGGATTTGGTCATGGAATATCTTTGTTACGTGACTATTCCAAAGAGGAAGTCGCTATTTGTATTCTTGATCTCTGTGAAGAAGTATGCCGCCGTGCTCGCGGCGCAAACATGACTGGCAAAACCATTCATCTCGGGATCGGTTACTCTCAGGAAACAGGAGGCGGATTCTCACGTTCCAAGTCAATTGCCATTCCCACCAATGTAACAATGGATATGCATGAGGTATGTATGCAGCTATTTCAAAAATTCTATGATGGAGAAAGTGATATCAGACGTGTATATGTCACCTTGGATAATTTATTTGAAAAAGGAGAAACACAATTAGATTTATTTGAGGATCGATCAAAGAAAAACGACATCGGTTATGTAATGGATGCCATCCGTAACAAATATGGATCAAACGCCATTTTACGAGCTAGTAGTTATACAGATGCAGGAATCACATTAGAACGAAGCAAAAAAATTGGTGGGCATAAAGCATGATCAAAAATAAGAAAAGTGCTCCGTTATGATAGAGCACTTTTTCAACATATTTAAGTATGACTGTTTTCGCTTGCATTATTGCTTTTTTTATCTTCATAGTTGATACATAATGCGATGTAACTTGAAAACACGATCAGTGCTCTGCTACCGTTGCGGAGAAATACTACGCTTTCTGCGGGCTCGCAGCGGAAATCAACCTGGCCGATACGTCGCATAATATATCTATTCTCTCATAAGCAACAATTTTTACGAAAACAGCCTTAAGTATTAATTAACTAAATAATATCTTAAACAAGGGTATTCTTTTCTACTTTACCATTTTTGACAACAACCTGAATGGTATCATTGTCTGCAAGCGAGTATATATCCTCTAGTGGATTACCTTTTACGATAATCAGGTCTGCAAGCTTGCCTTGTTCTAGCGTTCCTACTTTATCTTCCCAGCCTAAACATTCAGCTGCCGTTTTAGTGGAAGCTACAATCGTTTCCATTGGAGTCATGCCACCATCTGCCATTAATCCAAGCTCTCTAAGATTGGTACCATGTTTCATAACACCCGCATCGGTTCCCATCGCAATTTTGACACCAGCTTTATAAGCTTTTGTGAAGCTTTCTCTATGTTGTTCAATAACTTCTTTTGATTTTTCTACCGCAGAATCGGGCATTCCTTTTTCATCTGCTGTTTCCAATACAGCAACCGGTGCAAGTAAAGTAGGTACTAAATAGGTACCATTTTCAATCATTAATTCAATTGTCTCATCATCCAAAAAGATACCATGTTCAATAGAATGTATACCTGCTCTCACCGCATTTTTAATTCCTTCAGCACCTTGGGCGTGGGCCATCACCTTAACGCCTTTTCTGAATTGGCCTTCTTCCACAATTGCTTTTAGTTCATCCGGTGAAAATTGAGTAAATTCAGGATGGTCAGTAGCACTTAACACCCCACCCGTAGCATGAACTTTAATAACTTCAGCACCAGCACGCAGCATTTCACGTGTCTTTTTACGTACTTCTGCTACACCATCACATTTACCACTAGGCATTCCCGGATAGTCCGAATCCAATAGGTCGACAGTATTACCAGAAACCGTATAGCCATCACCATGGCCTCCTGTAATGGTTAATGCATTAATACTCAATTGCAATCTAGGCCCAGAAATCAAGCCTTCTTTTATTGCTTTTTTCACACCCAAATCTGTACCAAGTGCATCCCGTACCGATGTAATACCTGCATGCAGTGTGTTCTCTAGATACTTAGCTGCCTGGTAATACTTGAATGAAAATGGTGTTTCCAATCGCTGAGAAACTGGTGAAAATTCCATCATCATATGAACGTGCGTATCAATAATACCTGGAAGAATCGTACCACCTTGTGCATCTACTACTGACTCTTCTCCAGTTGCTAGGTAATCATTTTCAGCACCCACATAAACGATACGACTACCATCGACAACAACAATAGAACCTTTTTCCGGTTCACCCCCATTACCATCAACCAATAAACCATTTTTCACGATCTTTTTTGCCACTTTGAGTTCCTCCCTTTACAACGTTTGAATTAATATTCCGGCAACTACAACAGAAGCTACTGTAACAGTAGTAAAACCTCCTATTAACATAGGTGCCAACAACTCGTTGAATATTTTTTTCTCTTCTTCTTCATTTCTGGCTACACTTCTGCTAACTTCCTCACAAAGGATATAATCCCCCGGAAAGCCGAACAGAGCTGTTAAAGCTACAGGCATTCCTTTAAATGGATGCCACTTGAGTAACCTGGATACGATATACCCACCTAATGTAATGCCAAATGTTCCAAGAATTAAAATGAATAGAATACTAGGCAAATTACTTACTACATCCTGAGGTGTTACATCAGCCATCGTTCCTATTACTACAAATATAATAGCAATCATGATAATAGTAAATGAATTAGCTCTCTCTAGTGAGCGAGACTCAAACAGACCTAATCTCAGACCGATAATACCAATTAGTAAGCACCATATACTGAAATCAATTGGTGTTACATCACCAAGCGCTGTTCCAATAGAAGCTCCTACAAATACATAAAATAATTTCAAAGTCATACTAGCTCTTAGTGGACTGGCTTTGTGATTTTCATCCTTCACTTCACCCTCACTTGGACTAGCCATTGGGACAAATGTATTATCATCCATTTCTTTCTGCATTTTAAATGCATATCTTCTCATGAAATTTAAAGCTAACGGCATCCCCATTACGCCTTGAAAAGCAACAATTAAAGCAGGAATCACAATAATACTGGACATACCAATTTCCGTTAATTTTTCGGAAGTAATAAGTAATGCAATAATTCCACCGCTAATTGGGCCTACTCCGGCAACTGCTGTTGCATAATCAAAGATCTTTGGAATAATACCCAAAATTAAAATACCTGATACGGCAATACCGCCTAATGCAATCAATGCCGCTTTCCATTGAGTTTTAAGCATGGAGAAGGGAATCATTGTACCCATGTGTACGATTGCTGGACCGACAAGAACTGCTCCTAATGCTGCAAACGTAGATCTGTCTAAAATGTCTTCTGGATAAATACCTGTCCAAACCATAACCAGAAAACCTACCATTGCTGTAAGAAGCATTGGAATTCTAGCCCTGGATATGATGGATAGCCATTCTCCTAGTGCGATTAATGCAAAAATTAATACTGTAGCTATAAGTGGATTACTTAGCATGACAATCCCTCCCCTTCAAATAATTCTCAATAATATAACACCTTAAATATAACTTGTCTATACCGTTATTTTAGACTATTTTACAAAGTGGAAATGTTTGTAGTAGCTGTATTGTATATAGTCAGAAAATTGGTCAAATGGTTAACTGCTACACCTCAATAAAGAAAACGGTTACTATTTTTATATTAAGTGATTACTATTTTTTTGCAGGAGGAAATAATTTCAAATAAAAAAATTTAAATTTTTTTCTCATCAAAAAAACGCTCCAATTTCCGACGGGTTCCGTTCCCTATCACAAAACTCAAAATTACACTATGAAATGCATACCTAATTGCAATGGATCTGTAGTTAAAAGTAAAAAAATCTCAGTTCCATTAACTGAGATTTTTCTTGAATTTATTTTCAATTGCTTACACCCGTTAATTAAATAGAAATTACACTGCTTGAACATAAGACAGCCTATCTTTTTTGAGGACTCATTGGATCTTATTTCCTTTCATTATGTATAATTATCGCTGTTGCCGGACTCAGAAGACCTTATTTGTAACAGTTCTAGGAGTTATAGCTGTTTTTTTATGCAATAAGATCCCCTGAGTCCGCTTGGCCTTAAAAATCACTGTTTTGGACACGAATAAGGGCACTGAGGTCCGCTTAAAATTCGTTCGTCTATTATCTACCTCGTTTACACAAGAAGCGACTGCTCTTCCTGAGCAATCACACCAACAAAAAATGACCATCAAATTAGCATACAATTTGATGGTCATTTTACATTACACTTTTAATGTTTGTGATAGGTAACGGAACCCGTTATCCCATTTCGGAACACTTTTTTGCTAAACTATTCTAATTCACTTAAACGACTTTCAATTTCTGACATTATTTCTCCAGCTCGTTCCCATTCTCCGTCAGAAAGAGCATTCTGATAAGAACTAAATAAATCGGAAAGCTCCTGCAGAGATTCTTCTGCATTTAAAATCGGCTGGGTTGGATCTTCAGGTTCTTCCGTTTCTTCACCAGTTTCTTCATCCGGAATATCTGGAACTGTCAAATCATCATCAATTCGTCCTGCACTTAAATCAATTATCTTTTCAAGTGCTTCATCAAACGTTCTTTCCATGACGATATAATTTTCATAAGCTATTACCACCCGTTGTACTTCAGGCAATGAAGTCGTATTGGATGATTCAATATAAATCGGTTCAACATACATAACCGTATCTTCTATTGGAATAGCCAGTAGATTACCACGTATAACTTGTGAGCCACCTTGCGACCAAAGGTTCAGTTGTTCAGAAATTTCACTGCTCTGATTGATTCTATTTTCAATCTGTTGCGGGCCGTAAACATTTGTCTGTTTTGGAAAACGGTAGACAAATAGCTCACCATAGTTTTCCCCGTCATTACGAACACCCATCCACGAAATCATATTTTGCCGATTGTTTGGTGTGAACGGCGTCATCAGAATAAATTCTTCCTCATCACTTTCAGGTAATTTCATCGTTATATAATAAGGTTCCATTTGAATATCTTCGTTAAAATATTTTTCTGTTGGGATCTGCCAAATATCTTCCCTATTATAGAATACTTCTAGATTATCCATATGATACGTACGATACATATCTGCCTGAATCGAGAATAGATTTTCAGGGTAACGGAAGTGTGCTTGCACATCCTCTGGCACCTCTTCTGTAAATAAATCCGGGAACATATTCTGGTACGTTTGCAGAACTGGATCGTCTGGTTGTACAACATAGTAATCGACTTCACCAGTGTAAGCATCAACAACAACTTTAACTGAGTTTCTAACATAACTGTTGTCTCCTTGATAAGGTTCCGCATAAGGATAACGTTCAGCAGTTAAATAGGCATCAATGATCCAGGCAAGACTTCCATCATCACGAACAAATATATACGGATCGGTATCATAGTCGAAAAATGGTGCGATCCTATTTACGCGATCCATAATGTTTCGTGTAGCTAGTAATTGACTGTCACCTGAGACCTGATCAGATATAAGCATTCGGAAGGAACCTTCATTAAGTGCAAATAGGAGCCTATTTATTCCAGCTAATGGAATACCAGTATCTGCATCAAACCGAGATGATACGTTTTGATCACCTGACGGATAATCAAATTCATCTACCTTACTATTGACAATTACATTCTGAGAATTTTCTTCCCCGAAATAAATCTGTGGCCGTTCAATATCTAATACTCCCTCAGGCGGAAGATCCTCCATCATATATTCCGGTTGTCCTTGTGCAGTTACTTTATTAACATGACTCATAGCTATACCATATCCATGTGTATATCTCAGGTTTTGGTTAACCCATGTTTTTGCTTGGGATGGAAGGTCATTTGTATTTAATTCCCTTGCACCAACAAAAACTTGTTCATAGTTTCCATCAATTTCATACCTGTCGATATCGATATCATTAAATTCATAATACGTACGGAATGTCTGAATTTGATTGTACACTTCCAGTAATGGTCTTACATCATTAATTCGTATATTATCAATTGTCATCTCATTACGTTCTACCATATCCTCATCTAACGAATAGTTACCAGGATGATCTTTCTCCTCAATTTGACCAAGCTCATAAGCATCTCTCGTATAGGATAAGTTATGTTCTAAATAAGGAGTTTCTTTAGAAAATTCATTAGGTGATACGATATAATTCTGTACGACAACAGATGCCAATTGACCGACAATTATCAACGCTACATAGGCAATAATAGGAGTTGCCATTGCCTCTACCCTTCTTCGGTTCAAAGCTATAATCATCCAAACAGTTCCAATTATCGCTGCTGCAGCTAAGACATAAGCCTTAGGAATATTGATAAGCTGATCTGTATAACTTAAACCGTGAACCACACTTTCCTGAAAGATGTTTACCTGATTCGTTAACAATGTATCATATGGATCAAGTAGATGCGTACATGCTAAAAGTAAACCGATAATTCCGAGTGTTACACCCATATGTAACTGGGCTGATCTGCTGGAGCGGTACATATTAAATACAGAATAAGCTCCGATCTCCAGAAGCAAAATAAAAATACTTAAACCCAGTAACAGGTTCACAATAAATTTTAAAAAGGGCAATACAAACACGTAAAAAGAAATATCCAAGTTAAAATACGGGTCTGTTTCACCAAAAGAAGCATGGTTTAATAGTTTTAGTGCAGACTCCCAACCAATCCCCTGTACAACGGAGCTGCCAATAGCTCCAACAAAGATTGCAACAACCGCTATTATAGCAGTGCTCTTTTTACGGCTTAACATAATAGGTGGCAGCTGATGCCCGTCAAAATGACCAAGATATGAGCGCCTGATCCACCAAAGTGTGAAATAAGTAACTACTAAAAATAGTAGAAAGCCGATTACTCCAAGCACTATCTTACTACTAAAAATAGTTATAAATACTTCCCCAAATTCAAGGGAGTTCATCCATATGTAGTCGGTAAACCATTGGGATGCAATTAATCCTACAATTAACAAAAGGATTATAAATCCAATTGCAAAGCCAATTGGCTTCAATCTCTTTTTCCATTTTTTTATCTGTTCTTCCGATACATTTTCACCAAAATCCATGTTTGTCCCCCTACTATTCTTTCATGTTATTCTATACTATGATATCAGATATATAGCTTTCTTTCTTCTCTTACGTACGTTCACGTAAGAATAAAGTTTCAGGTAAGACAAAAAAAGCGCAAGTGCCTTGAAAGACACGACAAGCATAAGCAGGTCGCGTAGTGTGGATGCCTTTGCCACACGGAGTCGAACTGCTTATGTCTCGAGTGTCTAGGCGCTGAAGCTGAACGTGGCTGATTCTGTAAATAAATATACATAACTTTCAAGCTATACATTCATTACTCACAAAAAATCCCGAGTCTTTGATTCTTTCAGACCCAGGTTTCATATCTTACTTTAATACGTGTCTTCTATAAAAATGGTTAATACTTTGGCACCTTTATTATCCACCGGTACAAATAGATGGGGATTTTTGCCCTTAAAATAAGCAGTGTCTCCCTGCTCCATATGACGCTTTTCACCATCATAAAGCAGACTGATTGACCCTTCTAAAATATAGATGAATTCATCCTGAGAATGGGTGTATGGCTCGACACGCTGATTCGTATCTTTCGGTGTTACATGCACAATGGTTGGTTCGATACTGGAAAAACGGGATCTATTTGCAAGTAGTTCAAATGAGTAGCCCATATTCTCATCACCAACTTTGAACTGTCTATCCGTTTTCGCTAGCACCATCAGATCTGTTTCTGGATGGCCATCCAGCACCCAAGAAAGAGGTACATCCAATGACTCGCATATTTTAGAAAGGGTGGCCACTGCTGAAGATGTTTGGCCATTTTCAATTTTAGATAGTAAGCTTTTAGAAATACCACATTCATCTGCTATTTGCTGCTGTGTTTTTTTGTTGCGTAAGCGGGCTTCTTTAAATTTCTGCCCAATGTGTTGTATGTCTATCACAATCTTCCCCTTTCCCCTCCGTACAGTCCAAGTGTTTACTATAATAGAATAGTACGTTAAATCCGTCAAGAATAGGGGTAGGAAATAATAACTATTGCTGAGCTGCTGCGTAAGTCATTGACTTACTTGGTAGGGTCTTTCCCAACTTGCTCTGCATGAAAAAGGCAGCTTTCTGCATGTCACCTTCCTGTATACCTGTTTTAATACCCATGCCATGTAACAGATAAAGCACATCGTTTGTCGCAACGTTGCCAGCTGCACCAGGGGCGTATGGACAGCCTCCAAGCCCTCCTACTGAGCTGTCAAAGCGAGTGATTCCATATTTAAGCGAAGTCAAGATGTTCGCAATTGCCATTCCTCTTGTATCGTGGTAATGCATGATGATTCTTTCTTTTGGATACCTATTTAATATTTCCTCGAGCAATTGTTCTACCTGAGATGGAACGGCAGTCCCAATCGTATCACCCAGCGATACATCATCAACTCCAGCTTTAAATAAATGATCACAAACTTCCATTACTTTTTCTGGTAATATTTTCCCTTCAAATGGACAATCAAACACGGTAGAAATATAACCAGTTACATGCTTACCAGCTTTTTTCGCTTCACCAACTACTTCCCCAAGTACAGGATACGTCTCGGAGATTGTTTTATTAATGTTCTTTTTATTATGCATCTCACTTGCAGACATGAAAATGGATGCACCATCAATACCCGCGTCTAAAGCTAGTTCCAACCCTTTCATGTTCGGGATAAGCGCGGAATAACGGACATTTGGCTTACGCTTAATTCCCTTTCCGACTTCATAAGCATCTGATAATTGTGGAATCCATTTTGGATGAACAAATGATGAATACTCTATTTCTTTTATACCCGAATCAGATAGCATATCAATAAATGCAATCTTATCCTCCGTCGTGACTTGTTTCTTCTCATTTTGCAGACCATCACGAGGTCCAACTTCTTTTATCTGAACAAATTTTGGTCGACTCGCCATCTTTTTCCCCTCCTGTTCGTTATGAAAAAATGAATTAAAAAGCTGAAAAAGATTTCTCGAAAATGAATGCGCTTTCAGTTCGTTAAAAATATATATTTGCTTCTACTATACCTTACCCTATTTTATAGATATTCAATCGTGTTTCCTTTTATTCAACATTGTTGAATATACTATATAATAAATATTCCGAAAATGTCAACTAATACTAGTTGAAGTGTGAAATGGTACCCCAAGTTTTTTGGGGTACCATTTCATTTAATAAACCATGTCAGGATTATGATAGTACTTAAACTCCAGTAAATTGTTTGCTGGATCAACCAGAAAAAATGTCATGTGTTCTTCTTTTTTCCCTTCAAACCGTACCATTGGGGTTTTAAAAAATGAAAGTTCATCACGAATTGCAGATTCTAATGCTTGATCATATTCTCCCTTTTCTAAAAACGTAATACCATAGTGACGAGGGTACATGTTAGGGGCTTCATCTACTTCGTCAGGACTTAAATGACATACGACTTGATCTCCAAAAAAATCAAACGTTACACGGTCATCATATCTTCTAGCAAGCTTGCATCCTAATTTTTCATAAAAATCTACTGTTTCATTTAACTCCTTGCATGGAATTGCCAAATGAAACACTTTATTTGTTTGTCGCATTTTATTCCTCCTCAAAAATTATCCAATTACTGATGAAATGTATCAGATCGCAATCCTAACCGTAACGTCTCTAGTGAAATGACATCTGATAAAGCTATGTTGGCAAGATTAACGTTTGGTCCCACTTGCTGAATAAAAAAGGTTTGCATTTTCTTAGTTGGCGCCTCAAAAATAAGTCTTTCAAAAGGAATACCAGAGTTAGTCAATTGATCAAAGATATCCATCCGAATATCTCCATCTTCGGAGCACATTCCACTCGTGCCGCTCTCTCTTGCTTCGGTAATTACTTTTGTTGCACCAGCCTCGATATCCTCATAAATGTTTGACAGCCATTCAGAAGAATCCTGAATATTTGCCGTTTGAGGGTCTTTGTTACCTACCTCACTAAAAACGGTAAATTCGCGTGAGAAATCGGTAATAAATTTAGCTTTACTATGATTTGAAATAGAAAGTGTTCCATTAGAAATTTCTACATACTTACATTTATATTTTTTACAATACAGATAAAACTTTTCTATTTTATCCTGACTAAGAAATTTTTCAAAAAGTGTACCTCCGAAAAAAAAGTCGATTTCATTATTTTTTAGGTACTCTAATTTCCGTTCCAAATAGGTGGTTACCAGGGAAGTCCCCCATCCAAACTTAATTACGTCAATATAGTCACTGGAACTATCAATTGTATCCATAAATAATTGAAGTGGTGCACCATTATCGATCAATATAGTTAATCCATTTTCTCTGGGTTTCTTCTCCCTGGCAGGCAGTATTAACTCCGTTTCTTTCATACATAGACCCTCACAATCATTGGAATTTCACCAGTCTTACTCACTTTCATAACGAAATCTGAATGAAGTCTTTTTATACAATAAAAAATATCTTCAACTATAAACGCATCATTACTAGTATCAAAAAACTTTTCAGCTACGTGAGATTTCTTTACTCTTTCAATTACATCAGCTTCTGAAACAAGATTGGTATCTTCTATTCTATTTTTTATATACTCCGCACAAGCAAGATCATCATCACCACTCGGATGGGTTGCCATAATCTGAACCAACGTCTCTTTTTCATTAGTCATGTTTTCTCGAATAAAATCAGCCGTTTTTCTGGCATTCGTAAGCCCCGTGACAAATATATGATCAGAGGACAAACTTCTTAACGCCCCCCTTACCCCGTTCGTCGTTTTTAAGACGAGTGTTTTCCCACTAAGGTCCGTTTGCTGGATTCGATATGGAGAGTTTTCTAAATCAAACCCCTTAATCGCTAATCCATCAATTTCTCCTGCTAAAAGATATGTCGGATTTGCTTTCTTGATCAAAATTGCTTGTTCTACCGTTTCGGCAAGAAATATACGCTTTGCTCCTTGTAAAAAGGCATAGTGAGCCACTGTAAATGCTCGAATAACATCAATTACAATCGTGATGTCTGCACGAACTGTCGGGGTATCGCTGCCTTGATCAATCTTTATCTCCATTTTTTTTACTCCTAACGTCAAAGAGGTCAGTTTTTAACTTGAAGGACTGTAAACAACTTACAAAAAGTATATTCGCCCAGTTTATAACTGTTACAACATTACATTACTTTCATCTAGAAGCGCCCGCGCATCGCGGGTGGGTCGACGTTGCCGCCGAAAGCGGCGAAGTTAGTCGATCTTCCAAATCCGTATGAGATTCACTCCAGAGTATAAGATTCACTCTGACTTTCGCCATTATTGGCGAAAAGTCAAGTTCATCTAAAAGGAAACATGCCCCTTCATAGGGGTATGCCGACGTTGGGCCGGGAGCCCGCTTTTAGTCGGCCTTCCTTTCCTAAGCGATTCGATGTTGACTTATCAAGGAGGATCAGGAAGCCCACTAGCAGTACGGGCGCTGGCCGATGAAAACGCCACGTCCTTGAAAAAGAAAAGCACTTTTTCTGCGTGCGATACTTTTTCAGGGAAGCTTTCCTTATCCTGTGGCATCATCGGCACTAGTACGTCCTGTACGTCGGAGCTGGACGTGACTTAAGCAGTAAATAAATTATCCATAGGCTCCTAATTTTATAATTTCCTAGACAACTAAAAATAGGCTCTTTCGCTTTAACAATCTGTGAATGAGTTGAATACATTGACTTTAAGGCAATAGCCCAAAACTATTCTCCTTTTACCAAACTATAAAGTAGGTGAAAAATATGGATGAAAAATTAACCTATAATCATTGGGGTGATCACGTTCATAAGCGACTTAATAATGAATTAAAAGATTTCATGGATGTCCTTAAGTGGGCCTATCGCTTATATCAGGACAAAATCGTTTACGCCTGCAGCTTTGGTGCTGAAGGCATTGTCTTAATCGATCTTATTTACAAGGTTAACCCAACTGCAACAGTAGTCTTTTTAGATACTGACTTACATTTTAGAGAAACCTATTCTCTCATCGAACGAATGAAGCAAAAATATCCAAAGCTTCATATAAAAATGACCGAACCAGCATTGACACTGAATCAGCAGACAGAAAAATATGGTGACAAATTGTGGGAGCATAATCCAAACCTATGTTGTCAAATAAGAAAAACAAAACCCTTGGAACAGGAACTTTCCCATGTAGATGCTTGGATTTCAGGATTAAGACGGGAGCAGTCTATGAGTAGAAAAAACACCAACTATGTCAATAAGGACCATAGGTTTAAGCGAGTGAAAATCTGTCCGCTCATTCACTGGACGTGGGACGATGTCTGGGAATATATAACCTTAAACAACCTACCCTACAACGAACTACATGATAAAAGCTATCCCAGTATCGGTTGTGAAATGTGTACACTCCCCGTTACCAATCAGGAAAACTTTCGATCAGGAAGATGGGCAAATTTTGAAAAAAAAGAGTGTGGACTGCACCAAGCTTAAGTAGGGACTGTTTATATGATAACAACATTACTCGCATGTATGATTGCTTTCTTTTTTGCTATTAATATTGGAGCAAGTGGTGCAGCGGCTTCGATGGGAATTGCATACGGATCTGGGGCAGTAAAACATAAAAAAACAGCTTTACTGATATGTGGGATTGGTGTGTTTCTCGGTGCCGCATTAGGTGGAGAAGAAGTTGTCAGAACAATAGGTTCTGAGATTGTGCCCGAGAGTATTATCTCCATTCATGTAGCCCTCATTATCCTTAGTTCTGCATCTATATCCCTTTTTATCGCCAATCTAAGTGGCATCCCTTTATCTACGAGTGAAGTTACTGTTGGAGCCGTGGTCGGTGTCGGCATCGCTTATCAAGTATTATTTGTAGATACACTGGTCATTATTATCATGTACTGGATCCTCATACCATTCGTTGCATTTCTATTGGCATATATCACAAATAAAGGTATTAAAAAAATCACTGTAAAATACCCTTTTCTTTTAAAAGGAAATTGGTCCAAATGTTTAGGGATAGTAGTTATTTTAACTGGTTTTTTGGAAGCATTTTCAGCAGGGATGAATAATGTTGCAAACTCAGTTGGGCCACTGGTCGCTAGTGGAATCATCACAATTGAACAAGGAACTGTTACTGGTGGATTATTTGTTGCATTAGGAGCCTTTTTCTTAGGTGGAAAAGTAATTGAAACGAATGGTAAAAAATTAACCAATCTAAATTTATTACAGGGAAGTGCTGTCTCAGGAATCGGAGCAACCCTCGTAATGATAGCCTCAGTCTTTGGAATCCCGGTTCCTCACACCCAAGTCACGACGTGTAGTATTTTAGGCGTTGGAGCATCTGATAAGGGAAACGATATTTGGAAAAATGCAATCGTTACAAAAGTAGTGAAAACGTGGGTTATATCCCCATTTTTCTCCCTTGTTATTTCCTATAGTTTAGTAAAACTATTCGCAGACTTTAATGTTTCCAGAGTGGTCGTACTGGTTCTGTTTATAGCTGTTGTGTATATAGCGAGTTTGTGGGTACCCAAACAAAGCCAACACATGTATAAAAGGAAAATGGCAATCAAAAAATAGGAGGTAATAAATATGAATAAACCTCATGGGGGTTTACTAGTTAATAGAGTTGATCAGAATTATAAGATTGATTATAAAAATAAACAAGTGAAATTGGATCGAATCGCTTTAAGTGATCTAGAGTTGCTCGCAATTGGAGCATATAGTCCCCTAACAGGATTTATGGATGAAGGAAATTATCAATCCGTCGTACAATCGATAAGGCTTACCAATGGATTGCCTTGGAGTATTCCAATCACCCTTCCAGTAGATTCAGACACTTCAAACACAATAAAAATTGGGGAAACAGTCAATTTAGTTCATGACTACACAGTATACGGGATAATGACAGTTACAGACATCTTCTCTCCTGATAAAAATGAAGAAGCTAAAAAAATCTACCAAACAAACGATCCGAAACATCCTGGGGTTAGAAAATTATTGGAACGCCCTGACACTTACATGGGTGGACCTATTAAAATGATTAACTATCCAATTAAGGATAAGTTTGAGGAATATTTTTTAGAACCTGCCCAGACAAGAGAAACATTCAAACAGCTCGGATGGGAAACGGTAGTCGGATTTCAAACACGCAATCCCGTTCATCGAGCACACGAATACATTCAAAAATCAGCATTAGAAACCATAGATGGACTATTCCTTCATCCACTAGTCGGGGAAACAAAGACTGGTGATATACCTAGTGAGTTACGAATGGAATGTTATCAGATTTTATTACAAAACTACTATCCCAAGCATCGTGTTCACTTATCTGTTTTTCCAGCGGCCATGAGATATGCTGGTCCCAAAGAAGCAATATTTCATGCATTAGTTCGCAAAAATTATGGTTGCACTCATTTCATCGTTGGCCGTGATCATGCTGGTGTGGGTGATTATTACGGTACTTATGATGCCCAAAAGATATTTCGTGAATTTTCCGAAGAAGAAGTTGGCATAAACATTCTTTGTTTTGAAAACAGTTACTACTGTAACAAATGTGAGAGCATGGGTACTTCTAAAACATGTCCACACGATAAAGAATTCCATGTCTCCCTTTCTGGAACAAAAGTAAGAGCTATGCTACGAGAAGGAAAAATGCCTCCAAAGCAATTTACTAGACCAGAAGTAGCTACCAAACTAATGGAAGGTATGTCCAAAACGCAAATAGAAACGAGGCACGGGTCATGATTCAACAGAATATTGTATGGCATCATACAGTCATTAAGAAAACGGATCGACAAAAATTAAACAACCATAAAAGTTGTGCAATTTGGTTTACCGGATATTCTGGTTCAGGGAAGTCAACAATTGCCAACGAATTGGATTTTCAATTGTATCATTTAGGAATAAGAAGCTATGTGCTTGATGGTGATAATGTTAGACACGGACTCAACAAGGAGCTCGGTTTCAGTCCAAAAGACCGAATAGAAAACATTAGAAGAGTAGGTGAAGTTGCAAAGCTTTTTGTAGACAGTGGTCAAATTGTTGCGACGGCATTTATTTCGCCCTACCGACAAGAACGCAACCAGGTAAGAAATATCTTTGATGAAGATGAATTTATCGAAGTATTTATTAATTGTCCATTGGATGTCTGTGAAATGCGGGACCCAAAAGGGTTATATCAAAAGGCCAGAAAAGGAGAGATTCACGACTTTACTGGAATTGACTCCCCTTATCAAGCTCCAATTGATCCTGACTTAACGATAAATACAGAACAATACCCAGTTACAAAAGCAGCCAATATAATCATTACTTACCTTAAAGATAAAGGGATAATATAAACAATCGCCTTAAACTATTTCTTCATAAACTTTGTGATCATAGGACTGATCATAGGACTTACTTGCCCATAAATTTTAGTCATTTGTTGAGCAGTAACTGTTATTTTATCTAAATCCAGATTTCCTTCTTGGTCACGAAATTGATTCAAAAGATTCTGCTTAGCTGGTTGTTGTGGATTCTGTACTTGTTGTCGCCCCCGCCCAGGCGGAAGTATTGGCATTGGGCCTCTCGGTGTTCTCTCTGGAAACATTGTTAGCACCTCTCTTTACTAAATTCTGATATATATTATTCAAAAGTAAACTTTTTGAGAAGGTATTTGTCCCTGTAACCGGTAATGTAACAGTTAATTAAAATACGCATATGATAATGATCATAAATGTGTAGTTAGGGGTGCTGAAATGAGTGTTGTAAGAACAGACAAGTGGCTACAAGAATCGTATGATGACCCTTTAAAACTTTGTAAAAAAATAAAATCGTATTTTGATGGAGTTCAAACCTCTGAAATCTATGATTATTTAACTATTCATGGAATGTATCGTCGCCCCTCCACCAATAATAGTGATCTAGTAAAGAGCTTACAGGATAACAAAGTATGGCAAATTGTAGTCAAAGAAAAAAGACAACTTCAAAAACTGTGGAATGGACCAACTATCCCTGTGTTTATTTTGCCATCTGACCCAGATAATCATAAACTAGTTAAAGATCATAATGGAAAATCCGGACTAGCCTTCGGTGATAAAATGTTTTTATTTTTGTCTGAAAGTAATACAGAAATGGAAATAAGAGCGTTGTTCACGCATGAATATAATCATGTTTGTCGCCTAGCTAATTATCAAAAAAAAGAAAACGATTACGTGTTATTGGATACCATAATGCTAGAAGGTTTAGCTGAAAATGCAGTTCGTGAGCGATTAGGCAAAGAAAATACGGCTGGTTGGACATCGTATTATTCACAGGATCAATTAAAAAAAATATGGAATAGCCTGGTACGCCCAAATCGACAAGCCAGCAAGAATGACCGTAAACATCATGAAATCTTATATGGATTACATTTTCATCCAAAAATGGCAGGGTATTGTGTGGGGTATTATTTGGTAGAAAAATATTTAGATAAACAACGTATAACGTGTAAGGATCTACTACCTGTATCCTCCGATCGTATTGCTCAATTAAACTAAAAAACTTATAAAAAGGAAAACTACACCTCCAATTATTAGATGTGTCTAATAAATTGGGGTGCAGTTACTAGCGTCTTTTTTATGATTCCATTAAAATTACCAGAAGAAAAATGGTAACAAAGCCAATGTAGCAATAGAACCTAACGCAAGCCCCAGACCAAACCTACCGAACCCGCCATAAAACCCATAACCAAACCCACCTAAACTTCTCGTATGACCAATAGGCTTTAAATAGACTCTACGATGGTCAACATGCTGAATAATTCCTTTGTGAACTCTTCCATCAACGGTTCTGATTGCAACAGCTCTACCTTTATATCGCTGGCACAGTTCGTGATAATGCCCAACTGACATCCTTTCACCCCCACATCCTCATCAAACATATGACATTATATGAGTGGAGACCAGTTATAGTAAGGGTCATATACACCGGGAGAATAGTGGAGATTTAAGATGACCATTTATTAAAATATAACTCAAATAGCCCAAATCAACCAAAATATGGGGAATTATCCATATCAATAAGTCCATAAGTTCATATAGTAACTATATATGGGGGTGTTTTAGTATGGGTGATGCTGATGCCGGGGCGGATACAGGCTATGGCGGCAAATTCACCTTAATTGTAGTGTAGTTTATCGTATTAATTATTGTTGGTGAATCTTAAGTTAGATTTGGACCAAAAACAAAACGAATACATGTTAGGAGGGATTTTATGTCATTTGGACATTGTGGTGGATATGGCTATAGCGCACCCGTTGCTGGTGCTAGTTATGGCGCTGGCGGTTTTGCGTTAATTGTCGTTTTATTTATCCTTCTCATTATCGTAGGGGCTGCTTGGCTGTAAGTTTTCACAATTAGAAAACTTGGCTTATCTACTAAAAAGGTAGTCTTCACAGGCTAACAATATTAAATTTAAAAAGCATCTCAGGCTGTCGGTCGCTCCCGACAGCCTTTTTCTATTCTATAAATGTTGGAGAGAATTGAAGAAGTCGGGGAAAGCTTATAGAATAGATAAAGAAGTTTCCAGGTAAGGAAGTGAAAAAATGGTATCAAATGACACAGTAGCTATTCAGTTGACCAATGTAAACTATTCCGATGATGAGGTACATATTCTAAAAAATATTACAGGATCATTTTTTAAAGGAAAAATCACCACTTTAGTCGGTCCTTCTGGTGCGGGAAAAACATCGTTGTTCAAATTATGTAACGGCTTAACATCACCTGATTCTGGAGAAATTTATATAGATGGCAAAGTAATTGACGACTATGATCCAGTTGAATTACGTCGCCATGTAGGGATTGCCTTACAAAGTGCAACAATGATTAACGGTAGTGTACGCAAAAATTTAGCACTCCCATTAGAACTACAAGGAAAACAGTTACCAGAAGAAGATGTAAATGAATTATTACACATTGTAGGCTTAAATAAGGAAATGTTGTATCGAAATGCCAAGGATTTATCAGGTGGACAACGGCAAAAGTTATCCATAGCACGCACACTCGTAAACAGACCTAAGGTTTTATTACTTGATGAAATTACATCTTCATTGGATCGTGTATCTCAGCAGGATATCGAAAAACTTATTGTAAAAATCAATGAGAAATACGATACAACTATTCTATGGATCACCCATAATTTACAGCAAGCACTTACCATTGGAAACTATACATGGGTAATGATGGACGGAGAAGTCATGGAAACAGGTAATAGTAGTTTATTAAATGAACCTAAGAATGACAAAGTGAAGCAATTTGTAGAGGGGGAATTTGAATGAGCTTTCTAACTTTATCCATCACACTTATATTTGTTATCATCCCACTTGTCTTGTCCAAAACGTTTAACTTAGGACTTGAGAGGGATACGCTAATCGCAACTATTCGTTCTATTATCCAGTTACTGGCTGTTGGGTATATTCTTCAATTTGTATTTGATGCCGAAAATATGATTTATATCGTATTAATGGTGTTATTAATGGTTGGTGCTGCTACACAAAATGCCAGGAAAAAAGGAGCAACCATTAAAGGAATTACGTGGAAACTCGCAATAACTTTTGTCTTTGTTGAAGTGCTGACACAAAGTATATTACTTGGTTTAACTATCACACCACCAACACCACAATATATCATCCCAATTAGTGGCATGGTGATTGGCAATTCGATGGTGCTTGGTATTCTATTTCTAAACCGCTTTACAGCAGAACTGGAATCGCGTCAGGAAGAAACAGAGTTAATACTTTCATTAGGTGGAACACCAAAACAGGCAATTCACACACAACTAATTACTTCGATACAGGCGAGCACAATTCCAACAATCGAAAGCCAAAAAACGATTGGGCTTGTTCAACTCCCAGGTATGATGAGTGGACAAATTATTGCAGGAGCAGATCCAGTACAAGCTGTACTTTTCCAATTACTGATTCTCTTTCTCCTCTTAACAACTGCCGTGGTGACAAGTATTATGCTTGGATACTTATCCTATCCATCCCTGTTTAACGATCGCATGCAGCTGTTGAAAGTGGAAATTAAATAACCTGATGTTATAAGAAGCTTACCAACAATGATTGATAAACCTCTTTATTGAATTTAGATCCTATTCATTATTAACTCTCTAGAAAGAACTACAATTTTATCTTTCATAAACTGATTAATTTAAATAGAATAAACAACACACTGATATGGTGTTAATAAATTACGTTCTTTATTGGAATTGTCATTGGTAATCACAATAGATGCTTCTTTAACTACAGATTGAATTCCATAATCCAGTAATTCAACCTCACTATCAGAAAAATTACAAAGAACCACGAACGTTTCATTTTTTCCTATTCGTTTATATGCAAAAACGTCAGTGTCATTTCGCATAATTAATTCAAATTTACCAGTTGTGATTACATCCTTTTCTTTCCGTAATTGAATGAGTCGTTGGTAATAATAATAGATAGAATTCTGATCGGCTAATGCTTCCTTAGCATTAATTTCGGTATATCTAGGGTTAACCCTTATCCATGGCGTTCCAGTAGTGAACCCCGCATTTTCCGAATCATCCCACTGGACAGGTGTACGGGCATTATCCCTTCCTTTGGCATAAATAGCCCTCATAATTCGTTCATGTGACCAACCAAGAGACTTTTTCTCCTTATACATATTAAAAAGTTCTATATCACGATAATCATCAAGGCTGTCAAAGTGAACATTCGTCATCCCTAGCTCCTCACCTTGGTAAATATAGGGTGTGCCTTGCATCATATGTAAGCATGTTGCTAGCATTTTAGCCGATTTTAGTCGGTACTCCTTGTCATTGCCAAAACGGGAAACAATACGCGGCTGGTCATGATTGTTCCAATACAAACTATTCCATCCTGTTCCATATAAGGATGTCTGCCATTTTTCAAAGTTCTCCTTTAATTCCACTAATTCAAGTGATTTTAGATTCCATTTATCACCGTTTACTCCATCCAAATTCATATGCTCAAATGTGAAGATCATATCAAGCTCTTCATTCGCTGGATTCGTATAATCTTTGGCATCTTCTGGTGATGCTCCAGGCATTTCCCCAACGGTCATCACATCGTAGTGGGAAATAACCTCACGATTCATTTCCTTTAAAAACTCATGGATACGTGGACCATTTACAAAATATGGGCCACTATCACCGTACAGTTGGCCGTCCTCCATGTTACCATCAGGAAAACTGGTATCCTTAGAGATGAAATTTATAACATCCATTCGGAAACCATCAATTCCTTTGGCCAGCCAAAAATTCATCATATTATATATCTCCGTCCTTAAGTCTGGGTTTTCCCAATTTAAATCCGGCTGCTTAGTAGCAAATAAATGGAGGTAATATTGATTAGTTTCTTCGTCAAACTGCCAGGCAGATCCACTAAAAATCGATCCCCAATTAGTTGGTGGATCACCGTTTTCTTTTCCATCACGCCAAATATAATAATCACGATAAGGATTGTCTCTACTACTTCTCGATTCAACAAACCATTGATGCTCATCAGAAGTGTGGTTCACTACTAAATCCATTACAAGCTTCATTTTCCTTTTATGCATCTCTTCTAGGAGTTGATCCAAGTCTTCCATTGTTCCATATTGTTTAAAAATAGTATTATAGTTTCGTATATCATATCCATTATCTTCTTGTGGGGAATCATATATAGGAGAAAGCCAGATTACATCTATTCCTAGTGTCTTTAAATAATCAAGCTTTTCAATTATACCTTGAATATCCCCAATTTCATCCCCATTTGTATCCTTGAAGCTTTTTGGATAGATTTGGTAAACAATACTTTTTTTCCACCAATCTTTAGTTGTTACTGTCATATAATCACCTGCTTTTTTGTGTTTAGTTTTATCCAATTGTTTTCACATTCTGTATTGATGTGTATTTTGTATATAAGCCTTCTCTTTTAGTATTCAGTTGTTTTTCCTTATAGATAAACGTTCTAAAACAAAATTGATTGTCTTGATAATTGTAAGAGTAACCATCATCCTCATATAAGTATCCTGTCAACGCAACGCCAGACATTCCGAGATTCATAATCATAGGCAGTGACATTTCCAAATGCATTTGATATAGAGAAAAGGACAATGAAAGTTGTACATTTTGCTTCCATTGTCCTTCTTCTCTTATTTACAGTTCAATACTTTTATCCATACAAGTAATTAATCTTTTTTCAATATCCTCTGCTAATTCATTGATTGATTCATCGTTTACCATTTGAATTAATGCAGTTGGTCTTGGCATACCAATTTTTGTTTTTCCTTCATCTTCGTAAACAACAATTTTGCACGGAAGGAAATACCCAACCATTAAATTCTCTGACAACACACGTTGTGCTTCAACGGGATTGCATACTTCAAGCACAAGATATGGTTGATCAAAATCAAGTCCTTTCTCCTGCAATTTGTCTTTAATATCAAACTGCCAGAGGACACCAAACTTTTCTTCCTTTAAACTTCCCTCAAGTGATTGAACCGCTTCTTCCATTGTTTTAGTTGTCTCAACCGTGTAATGAAACATAATAAATCAGCTCCTTTTTTAATAGATGATCACTTATATCCAGGCACTCATGCCACCTGGTTTGAAACTTGCTCAAATCATTGTTTCTTCAGGATTTTTGATGCTTTCGTACTTCTCATTCCAATTTGGCAAATGACGACTACTTCTTTGTTTTTATCTAGTTATTTAGATTGCTTTGCTAAATTCGACAGAGGAATATTTTTAAACGGTTTACGGTGATTGGATTTGTATGCACCTGGTGTTCTTACATCTACAACCTGAATACCTTTGTCCTTAAATTTAGCTTTAGCTTCCTGTGTAGTTATATTCGATACACCTTTAACTGGCAAAAACCGATTAATATATACCCTACTGAAAGAACAATAATAATCTATTGTATAATCTCCATTTAGTTTCCCCCTAGAAAAAATCAACCCAAATTTTTATTGCTGTACCTAGTATAAGAATTGCTAAAATCCATTGCAAAATTTTGGTGTTTACTTTTTGTCCAAGTTTCGCGCCAAGTGGTGATGCTATTAAACTTGCAACAATCATGATAGCTGCCGGAACAAATAATACTTGCCCAGTAAGAACTTTACCTGTTGTAGCGCCTATAGATGAGATAAATGTAATAGCTAGAGACGTTGCAATCGTCATCCGTGTTGGTATTTTCAATACAATAAGCATGATCGGAACTAAGATGAATGCTCCTGCAGCACCTACAATTCCTGCTCCCACTCCAACTACTAATGCTAATATTGCTGCCAGCCATTTTTTAAAGGTAACTTGATCTAATGGAATATCATCAAGACCCTTTTTCGGCACAAACATCATAACAGCTGCTATTGTCGCCAGAATTCCATAAATAAAGTTTATCCCACTATCTGACATAAATTGTGAACCATATCCACCTACAAAGCTACCAATTAAAATACTTACACCCATATAAAGGATGAGTTTTTTATTTAAATAGCCTCCTTTTCGATATGCCCATACACCTCCTATAGTTGCAAATAATACTTGAATAGCACTTATACCAGCAACTTCATGAGCAGTAAATGTTGAAAGCCCAAGCATTGCAGGGATGTATAATAACATGGGGTATTTAATAATGGATCCCCCGATTCCGACCATTCCAGAAACAAAAGAACCGATGAATCCAATTAGAAAGATTGTAATTAGAAAAATAATGCTGTATTCCATTTTTTCGTTCCCCCTAAATAGAGGGGACCCTATAACGGGTCTCCTTTACCCTTTTTTAATCCAGAACTTTAGTACTTCGTTTTCTTCTGTATCTTTTAGTAATTCATGGCCGCCAGATTTCGCCCAAGCAGCTAGGTCACTTTTTGCACCTTTATCTGTTGCATGAACTTCTAGTATTTCACCTGCATTTATTTCGTTTATTGCCTTTTTCGTTTTAACGATCGGCATTGGACATGCCATTCCTTTTGCGTCTAACACTTTTGCTGCTTCCATTATTTATTCCTCCTTCGTTATCCTTGAACCGCACAACGGTTTGGTCCAGTTTCCATTTCTCTTTTTTTTTCATTTTCAGGGTTGATTTTCCCCATATTTGTTTCGCGTATTTCTTGATATGCATTTGGTTGTGGTGGAAGGTTTTCGGTTACCATTTTTCTAAATGCATTCTCATCATCTACTTGTAATCCTTCATTTTGGTTATAAAGATTTCCTAAACGTGCTGAAACACTGCCACCTTCACCTAGTTCTTCTGCAAATGAGTAGTGAGCAGGTAATACCGTTAAATCATCTGACAATTCTTTATAACGACTATACAGCGTGTTACGAAGATCTCCTACCCAATCATCTGCTTTTCCTGCTAAGTCCGGACGACCGATTGACTTCACAAATAGAATGTCTCCAGTTAACAAGAACTGATCATCAATAATTAATGACGTACTTCCTATCGTGTGTCCAGGTGAATAAATTGGTTGAACGTTAACCGTTGTATTTCCAACGATAATATCATTGCCTTCCTCAAGAGCTGCATAATCAAAAGTGACTTCATCTGCGTCTTTTGGTGGCAGATGATAGGTTCCACCCACTTTTTCTGCTAACTGACGACCACCAGAAATGTGATCTGCGTGTAAATGAGTATCAATTAAATGCTTGATTTTTACACCTTTTTCTTCTGCGAAGGTCTCATAATTATCAATCATACGATTCGAGTCCACAATTGCAGCTTCTCCGTTTGATGCGATAAAGTAAGATAAACAACCTTTACCAAGACGAACAAATTGGTATAGACTTCCACCATCTTTTAAATCACCCAATTTGACGGGTTCTAGATGTTCACTCCATGCTTTCATTCCACCTTCAAGATCATATACATTGGTGAAACCTTCTTCTTCCATCATTTCAGCGATCATCTGTGAGGAACCACCTTTTGCACAGACAACTATAATCTCTTGATCTTTATTAAGCTTATCAGCGACGGGATCTATGCCATCTAATAAGTTAAAGTATGGTTCATTGATAACTTCTACTTTTCCACCCTCAATTTTCCAATCATCAAATTCATCCGTATTTCGAACATCCAATATGAACGTTTCTTCATGATTCACAACTTTTTTTGCTAATTCCTTTGTTGTCATCTTTGTTGACATATCCTTTCCCTCCTAGATTAATAGTTTCGTCCAAGTTTATCTTAGTTATTCTTATCAGTTGGACCTTCCCAAGTTGACATACCAGGTACAACATTTTTTACTCCTTTAAACCCTTTTTCAGTCAATTTTTGTGCTGCTAAGTCACTGCGGTTTCCTGTTCTGCAAACCACATGTAGTTCTTTATCTTTATTAACTTCTTCAAACCTATCCTCTAACTCACCAAGCGGTATATTGATTGCTCCTAGGATATGTCCAAAAGCAAATTCCGCTGGTTCTCGAACATCCAAAATAGCTATATCTTCTTCACCTTCTAATTTGCTGCGAAGTTCTTCTAAATCAACTACATCCGCGTGTTTAATCTCTTCTTTTGTTTCAGCATCACTTGCTTTTCGAATATAATGCTTCAGAACATCGTGTTCTTCAACAGTTCCAAGATATTGATGCCCAGTACTATCTGACCAGGCTTTGATATCTGCAGTAGACCCTTTATCTGTTGCTTGAACCTCCATCACTTGCCCTGGTGCCAAGTTAGTAATGGCCTTTTTTGTTTTTACAATTGGCATCGGACACGCCAATCCTTTTGCGTCTAATGTTTCATTTGCCGTAATAGTCATGTTAACTCCTCCTCTTATTTCTCTACTTTATCTTCCCAATCCAACATACCGCCGGCCATGTTCGTGACATCATAACCTTGTTCACTTAAAAATGAACAGGCATTACCACTTCTGCCACCAGAACGGCACACCATGAAATGATGCTTTTCTTTATCAATTTCATTTAAGCGTTCTGGTATTTGGCCTAACGGTATATGTTTGGCACCAGGAATTTTCCCTTGTGCAACTTCTTCATCTTCTCGCACGTCAATAATGCTTACATTCTCACTATCTTTTAATTTACTTGCTAAGTCTTTCGCTGTAATTTCCTTCATGATTTTCCCTCCAAATTATGATTCCTTTTATATTCCCCTATTGGTATTTAGTTATGATCTCCATATACCTATATGGGTATTATAATTACTAAAAAAATTAGATGAATAAGTTCACATTACCATCTTCAGCATCACCAATATATGCTGCAACGCCACCATATTCTATTTTCTCAAGTAATTCGTCTTTTTGAAGTCCTAGTAAATCCATTGTCATGGTACATGCAATTAGCTTAACATCCTGTTCCTGTGCCATTTCAACTAGTTGTGGTAAAGGCATTGCATTATGTTTTTTCATAACATTTTTAATCATTTTTTGCCCCATACCTAAATAATTCATTTTGGAAAGACCCATCTTATCTGCGCCTCTAGGCATCATTTTCCCAAACATCTTTTCCATTAAACCTTTTTTAACGTCAACTTGATTTTCGTTACGAAGCGCGTTTAATCCCCAAAACGTGTGGAATATGGTTACTTCGTGATCATAAGCAGCAGCACCATTAGCAATAATATATGCTGCCATTGCTTTATCATAATCCCCACTGAATAATACGATGGTTGTTTTCTTTTGATCAGACATTTAACATTTCTCCTTTTTACTAGTTAAGTTTAAAAATACATATACCTGTACGGGTATTGAAATTAACATAAAAAATAGGGTTAATGATACTGCTTAACCCTTTTTTCATACTAAAAGATTAAAAATGAATTGTCAACCTCATCCATTATCTACTTTTAACAAGCAAATTAACTGCTTCTTTAATCAGGTCTTCAGAGCTTTCCCCTTCTACCTTTTCTTCACGAATGCATTGCTCAAGATTAGTGCTAACAACTAATGCAGCAGCGCGATCAATAGCACTTCTAACAGCTGACATTTGCGTCACAACATCCCGACAATCTTTTTCTTCTTCCATCATTTTTAATAATCCTCTAACTTGTCCTTCGATACGTTTCATTCTATTTTTCATTTGGTCGTCGTATTTCATCATGAACGTCACTCCTTTCGTTAATCTTTTGAAAGACAGTACCCTACTACACGTCTACCTTTATTCCGTAAGATTCTAGCACTTAGATTTTTCCCAACATTATCGGATGTGATGACAACAATATTCTTATCGGTTGGTATATCACTAAAATATCTATTTAAATAAGGTAGCGGAATGCAATAAGCATTATTTATGGTGTCTCGACACGACGTTTGGTAATCTCTAGTATCGACTATAGCTACATTATCCTCTTTAGGATATGATACATAATTTAAGTCCATTTTGCCAATACCCAAAACTGGCATGTATCGTTTATAGAGAAAAAACAAGGAAAACGTTAGTAATATTAATATGATAATAATCATTGCTTTTCCCCTTTCAATATTTTTCAAAGCATTTTCAATAATATACCCTCATAGGTATTTTGTCAACTGTGATTTTTATCACATCTTTTTTCAAAAAAACCTTTAGTATACGTGGTGGGGTATATACCCGATGAAGTATTTTTTAAAGGAGGAAATCATATGAATAAAAAAATAGTAATAGTTGGTGGTGTGGCTGGAGGATCAACAGCTGCAGCTCGTTTAAGAAGACTGGATGAAACTGCTGAGATTGTCATGTTTGAAAAGGGAGAATATATTTCGTTCGCAAACTGTGGATTACCCTACTATATCGGTGAAACTATAAAAGAGCGTGACAAGCTGCTCGTTCAAACCGTGGAGGGTATGTCTAATAGATACAATCTAGACATCCGAACATTTTCAGAAGTCACAACGATTGATCGAACAAAAAAATCAATTAATGTGAAAAATCTACAGACAGGTGAAACATATGAAGAAACTTATGATGAATTAATCTTGTCTCCAGGAGCTCGTCCAATTGTACCACCTATTCCAGGTATTGAAAAAGCAAACGCACTCTTTACATTACGCAACATTCCGGATACGGACCGCATTAAAGCTTATGTTGATCATGAAAATCCAAAACGTGCCGTTGTTGTAGGCGGTGGTTTTATCGGATTAGAGATGGCAGAAAACCTATATGAACGAGGTATTGAAGTGACTATCGTAGAAATGGCTGAGCAAGTAATGGCACCAGTCGATTATGAGATGGCATCGATCATCCATCATCACTTAAAAGAAAAAGGAGTTAATCTTATCTTAGGTGATGGTGTTAAGGCTTTTGAGAATAGTGGAACAAAAATCGTTACACAGAATGGCTTAGAAATTGAAACGGACATGATTCTGCTTTCAATTGGGGTTCGTCCTGAAAATGAACTAGCAGTACATGCTGGGTTAAGTGTTGGAGCACGAGGTGGAATACAAGTTAATGCTTCTTTACAAACGAACGATCCTCATGTATACGCTATCGGCGACGCTGTTGAAGTAAAGGATTATATAAACGAACAACCAACCATGATTCCGCTAGCGTGGCCGGCTAACAGACAAGGCCGTTTAGTTGCAGATAGTATATATGGTAAGAAAGCAATGTATAAAGGCACACTTGGAACATCTATTGCAAAAGTTTTTGATTATACCGTATCTACAACAGGTAATAATGAGAAAACGCTCAGACGATTAGGCATCCCTTATGAGGTTGTGCACGTTCATCCTGTTTCACACGCTGGTTACTATCCAGGTGCTTCACCTATTTTCTTAAAACTTGTTTTTGATAAAGAAACAGGAAAAATTTATGGAGCTCAAGCAATAGGTATAGACGGCGTTGATAAACGCATTGACGTGATTGCAACGGCCATTAAAGGTGGTTTATCGGTTCTTGATTTACCAGATTTAGAACTAGCCTATGCACCTCCATATTCTCAAGCAAAAGATCCGGTTAATATAGCTGGGTATGTTGCAACTAACATCGTTGAAGGCGTAATCGAGACAATTCAGTGGAATGAGATTGATGATGTAGTTTCGAATGGCGAAACATTAATTGATGTTCGAAATCCTATCGAGCTTGAAAATGGATTTATTGAAGGAGCAAAAAATATTCCACTTGATGATCTACGGGAGCGCATTGATGAACTGCCACAGGGTGAAGTAATCTATGTAAACTGTCAAGTTGGATTACGCGGATATCTAGCAACACGGATCTTGCAGGAAAACGGATTTATCGCAAAAAACCTTGATGGTGGTTGGAAAACATATGCTTCAGTGTATGGTCAACATAACAAAATGAAAGCGTCTGTATAAATAAATAACACGCTCGTAAAACGGGCGGTTTTGGTTTCGCCCTGTAAGGGTACTTTGCTAACAAAGCCTCTAAAGGGGCTTTTTGAATTGACCGTCAACCGTTTATCTTCCTATTATTTTTTAATGGATCTACGTATTAACGCTTACTCATATTGTCCCGCAGTCACACAGGCATAGCCTGTGGTTTTAAAACCAATAATAAAAAAGTGTAGATACACATTTTATCTACACTTTAAACTTGAATGTACTTTAACTGGCCATTTTACGACATTCCTCTGCACATTGACGGCAGATTTGTGCGCATTCCTGACAATGCGTATCCTTCAATTTTTCACATTCCATTGCACACTGTTCACATACATTTGCACATACCCCGCAAAATTGAGCAGAAAATGTACTGTTTCTGGCCATATATTGTGAAGCTTGACTGCATATTTCAGCACAATCATTTAGTGTTTGTATACATGTAACCCTTGCTTGTACATCAGGTTCCTGTAAACAAGCTGTATAGCATTCTTCACAAGCCCTCATACATTTAATACACGCTTCAATACATGCATCCATGTTTGATGGTGATGTTGATAATACTCCCATAAAAAAACTCCTTTCGAACTGAATGAATAATTTATTTTTCAATTTTATAATACCCGAATTTTTTCAATATAATCTTATAATCATCTAATCTAAAAAATCTATAATAAATTACCCTAGGTTCTTTTATGCTTTTAATAACTTCGCATTAATGGCGACTATTATTGTGCTAAGACTCATTAATACTGCCCCGACTGCAGGACTTAACACGACTCCAATAGGGGCTAATACACCCGCTGCCAGAGGAATAGCAAAAATATTATATCCAGTTGCCCACCATAAATTTTGCACCATCTTCCGGTAGGTCTTCTTGGATAATTCCACTAAGGAGACGACATCTTTCGGGTTACTTTTAACAAGGATAGCATCAGCAGTTTCCATTGCTACATCTGTTCCGGCGCCAATTGCTATACCTAGATCAGCAGTGGCTAATGCTGGGGCATCATTTATACCATCACCAGTCATCGCAACCTTCAAGCCCTTCTCTTGAATTTTCTTCACCTGATTTGCCTTATCATCAGGCAATACCTCTGCATATACCTCATCGATATCTAACTGCTTCGCTACCCAGTAAGCTACTTTTTCATTGTCACCTGTGAGCATAATGGAATGAATGCCATGCTGTTTTAATGTAGCAATTGCTTCTTTAGCTGTTTCCCGAACCATATCGGCTAGTGCAATCATACCGATCAATTCATCTTCCAATAAAACAAATACTACCGTTTTGCCTTCTTCAGACATTTCATTAAATATTTCTTTATCATATTCTAGATTATTATTGTCTACAAAACCTGGGCTAACCACATTAACTTTTTTACCTTGAATAGTTCCTTCAATTCCTTTACCAGTTATTGACTCAAAATCCGATATTTTTTTTAGTGTAATGTTTCTTTCTTTGGATGATTCTACTATTCCTGATGCAATAGGATGCTCTGAATTTTGTTCCAGGCTTGCTGCCCACGATAAGACTTCTTCTTCCTCGTAGCCTTTATTCGGTACGATATTGGTTACACCAAATTCACCTTTTGTTAGCGTACCAGTCTTATCAAACACAACCGCATCTATATTACGCGCGCCTTCAAAATTAGCACGATTACGAATTAGCAAACCTTGCTTAGCTGAAATAGCTGTCGAAACCGCTACCACAAGTGGTGCTGCTAAGCCAAGCGCGTGCGGACAAGTTATTACCATCACAGTAACCATACGCTCTAAGGCAACGTCAAAAGAATATCCAAGCATTAACCATATAAATAGTGTCACAAACCCAGCAGTTAATGCTACGTAAAACAACCACTTTGCCGCTCTATTTGTTAAATCTTGAGTTTTGGACTTTGATTCCTGTGCTTCTTTTACCATCGTAATTACTTGAGACAAGTAAGAATCTTCGCCAGTTTTTTCCACATGAATCGTAAGTGATCCTTCGTTATTGACGGAACCTCCAATCACCTCATCACCTTTGTATTTTTCAACAGGGACCGACTCACCCGTAAGCATCGACTCATCTAAAGCAGATTTTCCATCGATAATCGTTCCATCAACGGGTACCTTTTCACCAGGTTTAACGAGAACACGATCTTCATTATTTAATTCAGATACTGGTACATCATGTACTTCGTCGTTTTCATCGAGCTTATGTGCTTCACTTGGCATTAATTTGACAAGTTCTTCTAATGCATTCGATGCGCCCATAATAGAACGCATTTCTATCCAGTGGCCCAAAAGCATAATATCGATTAATGTGGCTAATTCCCAAAAGAAGTTACTACCTTCCCAGCCAAATACAGTTAATGTGCTATATCCATACGCAACTAGGATAGCAAGGCCAATAAGTGTCATCATACCTGGATTTTTATCCTTTAATTCACTTATCCCTCCAGTAAGGAATGGCCAGCCTCCATAGAAAAATACAAACGTTGAAAGGGCAAATAAAATATATTGATCATAAGTAAAACGCCAATCGACCCCAATGAATTCCTGAATCATGGGTGACAAGATCAGAATTGGTATCGTTACAATTAATGATATATAAAACCGTTTTTTGAATTCGCTAACCATGTCTCCGTGGTCGTGGTGGTCATGATCACCGTGATTGTCATGCTTGTGTTCAGCATGGTCGTTGTGATCATGATTATGATGAGTATGATTTTCATGATTGTGTTGATTGTGATGTTTATCATTATCTTTTGTCATACGTTCATCTCCTTTTACACTTACTATTCCATTTACGCTTAAATAAATGCTTATTGAACACTACCACTATAAAACATCTTTAAATCACCACAACGATTAGAAAACTTGGCATTCGTTAAAGGGGTTCTTGGTAAGCGTACTTTGCTTTTTTAGAAGCCCTTATGCTTTGGAGTGCAATCCTTTATAGCGAATGACCTAGTTGCACTTATGTAAATAAGACAGTTTTTATGCTTTCTTATCTACTAAAAAAATAGAACTATCTTTTAGTTAGATAGCTCCATTCAAGATGTTAGGGGGTTACATGCTAATATAGTTTTCACATTACACTTACAATTGATTATTCATCACAGGGGATCCATTATTATTGGAACCGTGACAATCCTGATACATTTGTTCCATTTCTTGTTGCTCCATTTCTGGATGCATTTCTTTCATAAATGGAATCATTTCCTCAAAGCTCCATCCATTATCACTTGGCCCACTATGTGCAAAAACTACATTACCTAAACCTAAGACCATAACTGCAGCTAATGAAAGAGTTACCATTTTCTTTTTCATTGTTTGTTCCTCCCTTCATCTACTAATATAAAGGAGAGTTATCGAGAATTTATCAAGAAAATGTTACAGTGGTATGAAAGATATAATTCTAATTAATCCATTTATACCCTACACCCCATACTGTTTTAAAATGATCATCAATTGGGAAACCTACTTGCCTGATTTTATCTCTTATGTTCCGGACATGCGAATCAACCGTTCTTCCTTCTGTATGTGTATCAAATCCCCATATTAAGTCAATCAACTGTTCCCTTGCAAAAACTTGATTTGGCTTTTTCATTAGAAGTCCAATCATTTTAAATTCTTTAGGGGTTAACTTAATTGGCTGTTTATGAAAAGAAAATTCATATCTGTCCTCATCCCATAATAAACCATTTATTTCAATACTATTCGCCGGAATCCTTCTTCGTAACAAGGCTTCCATTCTGGCTATTAGTTCATTTTCATTAATAGGCTTGGTAATATAATCATCTGCGCCTAACGTCAACCCCTTTACAACATCTTCTTTCTGCTCACGAGCAGTTACCATAATGATTGGGACATCAGATATACGTCTGATTTCCTGACATAGATCCCACCCATCCATTTCAGGCATCATTATATCAAGCAAAACGAGATCAAATGTTTCCTCAGCCAAACTCCATAAAGCTTCCTGGGCTCCTAGGGCTTTTTTACATTTATAATCATGTGGCCTTAAGTACAATGCTAATAAATCCAGCATACGTTGCTCATCATCAATGATTAGAACTTTATTCATTATTGCCACCTCTTGTTAACCTAATAATAACGCTCGTTCCTTCTCCCTGTTCACTCTTAGCTTCTATGTGACCACCATGCGACTCTATAATTTCTTTTGCAATGGCTAACCCTAGACCTGTTCCACCACTTTGTCGTGATCTCGACTTTTCAACACGATATAACCGTTCGAATATGTATGGTAGATCATCTTTAGGTATCCCATCACCTTCATCAGAAATAGTAATTGAGATTTCCTGTTCCATTTGGCTTACTTTTAGCCAAACCCTCCCACCTTCAAAAGAATGTTTTTTTGCATTATCCAATATATTTATTAAAAGCTGTTGAAATCGTTCTGGGTCAACAAAAGCAATAATCTCTTTAGGACAGCTAACAAACAAAGTAATATCTTTATCTGAAAATGCTGGATTAACTCGATCAGCCACCGTTTGAATAACGGTACATAAAGATACTTCTTCACGTTGAACCGAAAATTTGTTTTCATCCATTTTAGCTAACTCGAATAAATTCTTAATTAATATGGACAAATGCTCTGATTCCTCACGAATGATTGTGATATATTCTTTTACTTCAGCGTCCGTTATGTCTTGGCGGTTTATAATATCGGCATAACCTTTTATATACGTTAAAGGCGTTCTCAGTTCATGTGAGATACTTGCCAGAAATTCATTTCTTTCCGTTTTCAATTGATCTAGCTCGTTGGCTAATTTTGTAATCGAATTAGCCAGTTCTCCTAACTCATCCTTACGATCCGTATGTAACTCTACTTTGTTTTTCCCCTTACTCAATTGTTCTGTTGCTTTCTTCATTTTAATTAATGGATGTGTAATAAGTCTGGATAAAATAAAAACAGTAATAATCGTAAGACCAACTGTCATTAAAGCAACGAAGATAAACTGATTGCTGAGCTCATTGACAACGTTTTTCACATTGTTCGTATCGGCAAACATAAAAACATGACCTTTGTGCTCCCCATCAACATTTACCGGACTATCAGCCGCAATATATTGTTTATCATCCCAACGGTCTTCCACAACTTTTCCCTTAGTAGAGATTTCATCATAATCAGTGTGCTTAATCACTTCCATCATTTCTGGTTCTATAGGATCAGAATGAATTATTACATTACCTGCTTCGTCAGTGATCACTACTACAAAATCAGAAGCAGACTCCATAATCCCAACATGTTCAATGGTTGATTCATCAAAATTTGTTTCCAGTACTTCACTATGTGTATTACCCCGTGCTAATAAATTGTCCATCACTTCTTCAATTCGTTCATTCGCTAGATTCGTATATAATACAAAAAATAGGATAGATTCGATAATGAAGATGAAAATGAAAAATAGAAACCCAATTTTAAATGAAAGTTTAGTAAACATATTCTACCTCTTATATCCAATAAGTTAATGTATCAAAAACTCCAATAATGATAAGTCATGCACCAGCTCTTTTTTGAATAATAGCTCCAATCTTTCTACGTCTCTTTAATATAGCACCGCTTGCACCAAAGTACCATATCATGAAAATAACAACTTGCAGCGGAAGTGATGTTCCAATTCCAAATACCGATGGCAAAACCAGGCCGTAGGATGTTACAAGAACAACAGGCATAAATGTTAATAAAAACAACAGAAACATAGTTGGAAAAAAAGCTGAAGTGAAGCTCACGCCCATTAAAAAACTTCCTAAATAACCATTTTTTTAAAAGTTAGTCGGAAGATTAAACAGGTGCCAGGTTTTCTTCCAGCGAAATAATCCAAACATAATTAGCCCTAACATATAAGCAAAGATCCAATTGCTTTACGGAGTACAGGAAATACTTGCGTCAATGAACTGTATACACCTTGACCCAAAATCCATATCACAAACCCTATTACAGAAACAACAACCATTTTCCCAAGAACAAACAATAACACATGGAGCCATGGAACTTTTTCTACTAAGGATTTTTTACCATAAATAGTAATTGCACTAACACTTCCAGTGAGCTGACATGGAGCAACTGCTCCAAGAAGCCAAACAACAAAGGAAGATGCTCTAAACCATAGGCTACTTCTATAATTGAACCGCTTACTGTGCCACTAATCTGGTTAAATAAGTCAAACATACCTTTTCAATTCACAATAAGGTTATTTTATTTGTCCACTTTCTAAAATCTGAACCCAAGACGCTGCTGCATTCCCTGACAAATAGGCATGTCCCTTTGTAGTGTAAATAGCGAATTCCTGATTGTCTTGTTGACTTTGAGCAATATATACAGGGCCATCCTCTGTTAACTCTGGCAAATTCATTGGCTCTTGATTACTAGTTTCAAGGTTATATTTAACAAGGGAGGGTGTAGTGTTGTAGCTTGCATAAAATAAATTATCTTCATTAAAGAATACCGCTGTTCCCTGTGAACCTTCTGTGATCAATTGAAAATTTGTTCCTCCATCGTTAGATAGATAAATACCTGTTGTTGTTGCGATCGCAACGAATTTAGAATCTGTAGGATGGATAGCTAATGCAAAAATATCGCCTTCTATACCTGATGCAGTAATACTTCCCCACGTTTCACCATTATCAGTGCTTGTATAAAAACCTTCTTTCAGCTTAGAATTCTGCTCGGGGCTTCTCAAAAAAATGTCATGACTTTTATATCCTACTGCCATATCATGAAAATCTGTTTCTCCTTCAAACTGAAGACTTTCCAGTGTTTCACCACCATCAAAGCTTCGATGGATACCAATTGGGTTCGGCAAGTCTGAATCTTTGCCTGGATGGCCCGAAGTGTAAAAACCTTTATCAACTGCATTAAACCCCATATAATCGTTAAAGTTTTTCGTGGTTTTAAACCATTCACCGTCACGATAAATTTTCAATCCTGTATGAGAGGCAAAATATAAGCCATCATCCTCCCCAGCATATCCCATTCCATGAACGTGATCCACGCTCCCATCAAATGAGGTTTCAAATGCTTGATCGTCATTATTACTACAACCTGCTACTAATATTCCGGTAATAATAGTTATAAAAAATGCTACTTTCTTTACCATAGATTGTCCTCCAATAATCCTTTTTTCATGGCTGTCATGATAAAACATATTATAGAAAATGATTATCGAGTTTTTATGCAGAATTTTATTTATTTGGAGACAAAATCAACTTTCTCATGATAGATGTCATTAAATAGGTTTGCTCCTTAATCTTTAATCCTGCTTTTTCTATATTCTCGATTGTTTTACGATTAACATTTGCGCCCACCATTCTTACAGTAAGTGGATTCATTACATCAAGCAACTTACCAGCAATTGGATTCTCACTTCGCATATGCTCAAGCATTACTATCTTACCCTCAGGTTTTACCACACGGCGAATTTCTTTGAATCCCTCGACCGGATCTGGAACGGAACAAAAAACACACGTTGAAACGACAACATCAAATGTATTATCTAAAAAATCCATCTGTTGTGCATCCATTTCCCTTAATGCAATAGTGGCTTTTGCGTCTTCTATTTTCCCATATGCTTTTGCAAGCATTTTTGGACTAAAATCAATCCCGGTAACGTGTACGTTTGAAGGATAAAGGGGAAGGTTGGACCCTGTACCAACACCAACTTCTAGAATATCACCATGCAAATTTCCAAGTACCTCTTCACGCCAGGATGAACGGATCATATGATCCATTACATCGAAAATAGAAGCTATTCTATCATATCGTTTTCTAATAATGTCTGTATGACGATTCACCGTTATCAGCTCCTTTCATCTCGTTTTAGAGCAGACTTCAATTGTTCATATTCCGCCTCGCTTATCTCTCCCTTTGCTAACCGTTCTTTTAAGATCTGCATGGGTGTTCTCTTGCGACCACCACCATTGATGTAACTTGTAACAAGGTAAATTCCTAAAATTAATAATCCAACCCAAAATATAACCATCATCCACCAAAATGTACCATATCCATTCATCATGTGCATCATGGAACCACCTCCAATATTTATAGTATATCAATGAAATTTCGAGAAAATTTGCAAACTATAAGTGATTTATCAAAAATCATTTAAAAATCCGGTAAGATATTACTAGGTTTCTAGTAGAACTACTATTGTTTAATAACAAATAAGCTATAAATAGACACTAAAAATAAAACCAAGCAGATCACACACGTCATAAAAATAATTAATTTAAATGAAGAATGGAATGATTGGGTATTAATGTTGCGCCTATTACGGATATAAATGAGGGTTGAGAAGGAAATCGTTATAAGTCCAAATAAAAGTGTAAACAGACTAATTAGAACTATTAGCGAATTATTTACATGCTCATTCATTGGAGTATTAAAATGTAAAGTTGTTGCTAAAAATCCTATTCCTATAATAGCAAGAGCAGTCCTAACCCACGCTAAATAGGTTCTTTCGTTTGCTAAATGTTGTGTAACGTATTTGGATTCATCATTTTCATTTTTCATGTACAAGATCTCCCACTAGGTAACAACCATTTTCTATTTTTATTATTAATAGATGTCTTTGTGTATATACATTGGTTACCGTTTTATTCGATGTAATACTTCTGCAATATGCTGTTATAATCTTTCCTTTTTCCACTATTTAAGTCAATTTCTGTATATTATTGATAGCTGGCAAATATTCCCATAACGCAATGCATTACATGAATGATATGGGATACATAAGTTGGGAGCTTAATAGTTAATTTTTGCTAATGCTAAAATATATTACATTTAGTAGCCTTTAATAGAAAGCTATTTTACTAGGAGGTTAACTCATGAATAAAATCATACAATTAGTGTTAGCAGCTGCATTATCAATAAGTGTTCTAACTTTACCAACTAGTGCTGACGCTTCTTCATATAAAGTACAAAAAGGTGAATCATTCTGGTCTATATCTAATAAATTTGGAATATCTTTATCAAACTTGCAATTAGCTAATAATCGGACTGGTAGCCTTTTGTATGCGGGGGAAACATTAAACATTCCGAACTCTGTTTCATATAAGGACAAACAGCTGATGGCTAAGCTTGTCCACGCTGAAGCTAAAGGAGAGTCCTATGCAGGAAAGGTTGCTGTAGCAACAGTTGTATTAAATCGTGTAGATCACAATGAGTTCCCTAACACGGTAAATGGAGTTGTTTATGAACGTTCAGGTGGTCACTATGCATTCACACCTGTTCAAACAGGTTCTATTAACCAAGCACCAGGTGCAGAAGATATGCGAGCTGTCAATGAAGCTATTGCATTTAGAGGTCAAGGTTCAGGTTCTATCTATTTCTATAACCCTAAAACCGCAAAAAGTGATTGGATCTTCTCACGTGAAGTAACAGTAACAATTGGAAACCACCGTTTCGCAAAATAAAAATGCAAACAAAAAGTCGTGATTCCTTATATGAAAAGGATCACGACTTTTTTGGCTTCTACTAATAAAGTGCGGAAAGGACATAAAGATGTAATAGGATTTTCAATTTTACCACAGAAGTACCTCCACTCTATATGCCATCACTTTCATACCACTTGTTGCAACTTTGTTTCAGGCTGCATTGTCATAAACTTGTGATCATAAATTACTGTTTTTTGTAGTTGACGATTATATCTTTGGTACTGTTAATAAAGTTTTAATCTCTAAATAAACTATTAAATGCCTGCCTACAGTAAACAACTGTAGGCAGGCATTTTAACTTTCTAGAAAACTAGTTTTCGACCAACTAAAACTCTTTTAGTCCATATGAATCTCTTCCAGCATCTTTACTTCATAGAGTACTATATCTGCATTTTTCAACATCAAAAACGGCGTTCCTAGGAAAGATGCCATTGCGATACACATACTAGTTGTAAATCTCCTGAATAGTTTGATGAGTAAGTTCCGTACCCTCCATAGCAGAGCGATTTAAGAATTTATAAATATATTCCGATTCATTTTCTATTCTAATGACAAACACCATGTCACTAATTCCATTCATCACTATTTTGTCATATGTAAATTCATCTGACTTATACATGCTTATTCCCATACTTCTTTACTAACAGATTTCTTGTCAAAACGATAATTATTTTACTTCTATCCCTCTATTAAGTATTTCTTTTTTTAACAAGCTCAGGAAACTCTTGTCCAATTTCATTTCAATTGCTTCATTATAGGCGTTTGTTAACGCATCATCAGTTAAATATTGCATGTATTAAAACCTCGTTTCGCTATGGAATTGTCTTTTAGTTGAATTAAAAATGAAGTGATTATCTAGGGGGAGGCTGTTTCTTTCGATATACAACAAAGTAAACCAAGTCTTCCAACCATGTATTGGACATAATTTATTATTATATGTTCTTCCCAGGGTTAAAGAGTTTTAAACCTATCTTTAATTTCCTGTAATGAAAATAGAGTAAAAGTTGGTTAATTCTTTTACTCGACTCATTACGCATTATTCAAAGTTTCATTACTTTAGGTGGTTCACCTTTCTTATTCATCAAGCGAACTAATATCGGCTCGATTTCCAATACAATATAATCAGGATCTTCAGGTCCACTGAATTAACAAAATATATTTAATCTCCTACTATCAAAATGTCCTGAACATGATGATGTTCAGGACATTCCTTCTATCTTTTTTGAGCGTATGTTTCGCTAACCTTAACTGTAATATGCTGAAAAGACTGTACATTAAACAATCCAAGATCTGTTAGTTTTATTTCGGGTATCACAGGCAATGCCATAAACGATAACGTAATAAAAGGATTAAAGTCTCCTGTAAACCCAATCGACAGAAGAGCATCATTTAATGTATGTAAGCCCGCGTTTACAGTACGATAATCTTCATCAGAAATCAGTCCTGAAATTGGTAATGCGATTGATGCAACCACACTGCCTTTATCGACCACAACAACTCCACCGCTTATTTCTTTAATACCGTTTATAGCTGTAAGTAGATCGATATCATTTGTCCCTGCTGCTACGATATTGTGCGAGTCATGAGCGATAGTTGAGGCTATTGCTCCTGATTTCAGACCTAATCCCCGGAGTATCCCAAGTCCAATATTCCCCGTTTGGTTATGTCTTTCCACAACAGCCATTTTTAACAAATCTTTTTTTATGTTAGGTTGAAATAGACCGTTATTCACATCTACTCTTTCAACAATATGCTTGGTTACAATACTATTTGGCACAATAGATATAATATTAGCCATTTCGTTGGAAGAGTGTTCGATACGAAGATCATCTAGTATCATATCCTTCATTCGGATGCTGTTTACTAATTCTCTTGAAGGCTGAACTAAACTTTTATGTTCGGTAACACACTTTCCATTTCGAGCAACAGACTCCCCTTTTATAAAAACTTCCGCAATGTCAACGTTATCAAGGTTATCAAGCAATAGGAAATCAGCCTCATAACCTGGAGCAATAGCACCTTTATTTTTTAAACCAAAACATTCAGCAGCATTTATAGTAGCCATTTGAATCGCAGTTATCGAGTCAATCCCATGTTCAATGGTTAACCGAATGTTATGATCGATAGAGCCTTCCTCTATCAGGTCATCCAGATGTTTATCGTCGGTAACAAATAAACAACGTCGGGCATTTTTTTCATTTACTGCATGTAAGAGAGTTTGTAAATCCCGTGATGCAGAACCTTCACGCAGCATGAGATACATACCACGTTCTAGCCTATCTTTTGCTTGTTCAGCTGTTGTGCATTCATGATCACTATGGATACCCGCAGCCATATATACATTAATTCCATTTTGATCAACACCCGCTGCGTGACCATCAATCACCTTATTCTGGGCCATAGCATCAACCAATTTATCCAGCATAGCGTCATCTCCATGGAAGACTGCTGGATAATCCATTACTTCCCCAAGACTAACAACACGCTCATGTTCATATAAAGGAAGTATGTCTTTGGCAGATAGTACTGCTCCCGCATTTTCAAATGGAGTTGCTGGAACACAAGAAGGAATACCAAAATATACATGAAGTGGAATATTTTCTGATGCATCGATCATAAATCTCACCCCATCAATTCCACTCACATTGGCAATTTCATGCGGGTCAGCAACAATGGATGTTACACCATGAGGTACGACAACATTAGCAAACTCTGCTGGTGTAATCATTGCCGATTCAATATGAACATGTCCATCTATGAAACCTGGTGCAATGTATTTACCTTCAGCATCAATTATATTCTCACCTTCAAAGCTTCCAATTCCAGCAAAAACACCATCCACAATAGCAAGGTCTGCTTCGATTATTTCCTGGTTAAATACATCTATAATTTTCCCGTTTTTAATAACGGTATCTGCTGAGATCTTCTTGGCTGCAACGGCAATTCTTTTTTTCAATACCTTTTTGTCCATTAATTTCAACCTCCTTACAAGCAAGGACAACAATATTAGCCAAAATAAAAATTATTCTATTTTGTCGGCTAACCATGTAGTACACCTTGGCTTTGACTAGGTGCTTCGGATTGGTTCAATAAACACATCCATTATTCCACCACATATACCACCATCTTCATAAAACAGCCCTTCGGTTAAATCGACTTGATGCTGGATAGGAACTCCTTTTTCCATAACAGAATAGGATTTCTCAATAACTTCTCCTTCCCCACATCCTCCGCCAATTGTACCGAATATTTCACCACTAGGGTATACGATCATCTTAGCACCGGTTCTTCTCGGTGTGGATCCTTTTGTCCTAATAATAGTAGCAACTGCTGCACTACTACCGTTTTGATCAATAGCCATTACTTTCTTATAAAATTCAAGATTAGTCATTTTCTATTTCTCTCCCGAAATGTTAATTTAGAGTAACTTGAGATTTTCTCTTTCAGGGAATTTCCACTGGAAGCATTTTTCACTTTTAAAACTTCCGCCATTATACTGACAGCAATCTCAGCAGGAGTTTGCGCACCAATATCCAACCCTACAGGTGAATAAATATTCACAAAATTATGATCGGTGAATTCACTTTTCAGCTGCTCAAATACACCAGATATTCTTCGTCTACTACCTATCATTCCAATATAAGTGGTGCGTTCTTCAATACGCATCATTTCTTCTCGTTTTAATAATTCTTGTAAACTGACAACATCGAATTTGTGTCCGCGTGTTAAGAGTAGGATATAAGTTTGTGGTGTAATCCGAACATTTTTGAAAAAATCAATATAGGACGAGCAAACCACATGGTCTACATAAGGAAACCGTGAGTGGTTAGCGAATTCTTTCCGGTCGTCTATTACCGTTACGTAAAAATCTAACATTTTGCCAATCTCAGCAACGGGCTCTGATACATGACCCGCACCGGCCACAATTAAATGGGCTGGAGTTGGAAACACCTCCACATAGCATTCCATTTCTAAATCATTATATGAAAATCGAACCGTTTTTGTTTTATGCTGGTTTAATAAAGGTAAACATGCATCTATTAATCTGGACCTAAGCCCCTGTGATAAGTTGTTTTCATCATAAAGGTCAGCATTTTTTTGTAGGAGAAACGTTGTACCGATAAGCGTTTTCTCTGGATGATTTGTAATCGTAATAAGTGCCACTTCCTGGTGATTGTTTACAGCTTTTTCAAGTTGTTCCCATAATGGCTGACTCATCAATTGGCATCACCTCGAGGTAAGTTTTTGTTTTTTACTAGCTTGAATTGCTTGATAGATACGTTCTGGTGTTGCTGGCAGATGATTAATCCGTGCACCTGTTGCATCATATATAGCAGCCATAATAGCTGGTATAATAGGAATCATAACCACTTCTGCTATACCTTTTGCCCCAAACGGACCAGTTTCTTCATTGGACTCTACAGGAATCGTTTCAATAACAGGCGTTTCTCTAATTGTCGGAATAATATAATCGGTAAAATTTTTCGTTTTATGGTAGCCGCCTTCGATCAATACATCTTCGTATAATGTATAACCGATTCCCATCACAGCTCCACCCTCACTTTGACCTTCAAGACCCTGAGGATTCAAAACTTTGCCGACATCTGGTATGGCTACGACATTCAATACGTCCGTTTCTCCTGTTAACATGTCAACCTCAACCATCACAACATGTGTCATATAGCCATATAGATGATGAGGGGCTCCACCTGAATTTTTTAGTGCTTCCTTTTCTTTTGGTAAGTAAAAGTGTCCTTCCACACGAGTGGATTCATTTTGATCATAAAGGCTGTCATAGATTTGTTGGTACGTAAGGAACTGGCTTTCATCATCTACATTTATCAGTTTATTCTCAGCAAGTTCCACTTTACTTAATGATATATTTAATAGTTCAGCTGCTTGTTTAGTTAATAGATGGATCATGTTCGGAGCAGCAGTTGCGATCGCACGCCCACCTGTATACGTTGATCGTGACGCTGAGATCGTACCACTGTCAAGCGTCTCGGTTGTATCCCCTTGTATAACTACAATATTCTCAATACTGCAATTCAAGCATTCAGCAGCTACTTGGGCATAGACTGTTCCGTTTCCAGTACCAATTTCTTCAATAGCCATTCCAACTTTAAATCGCCCATCTTCTAAGAGTTCAATCGAAGCTGCACCATAATCAGGCGTACCAAGTCCCATACCAACACCATGATAGGAAGTAGCCACTGCAACACCGCGCTTTTTCCAGGGTTCACTTATTTGCGATTTGTACAGATCTCGATTCACCCACAGGTCGCACGCTTCTGCCTTCTCAAGTGTTTCGATCGTTCCAACGCTTGACTGCACAACATGACCCAGACTGGAGATATCGCCTTGACGATACGCATTCTTCTTTCTAATTTCGATCGGATCAAGACCCGTTTTCTCAGCCAACATATCAATATGTGTTTCGATACCAACACATACTTGGTTTACGCCAAATCCACGAAAAGCACCAGCAATTCCGTTATTGGTATAAACACAAAAACCTTCCATATCCACATTAGGAATCTTATATGGACCAGATGCGTGTTCAATGGCGAGCGCAATAACCGCACCACCAAGCGAGGCATATGCCCCAGTGTCGGCAACAGCGCGAACTTTATTAGCCACAAGTGTCCCGTCTTTTTTCGCCCCTGTTTTCACAGTTACCTTGAAAGGATGGCGTTTGATCCCAGCGATCACCGACTCTTCACGGCTTAAATGAAGCTTTATCGGTCTGCCGCCAGTATTTAACGCGAGTAAAGCGAGATAGATTTGAACGGTAATCTCATCTTTCCCACCAAAACCTCCACCATTTGGGCTTGAGTAAACATTAATTCGTTCTGGATTTAAAGCTAGAGACCTTGCTATTTGCAATTTATCCCTGTGACCATATTGAGCAGGACATTGAATGGTCAATGAGCCATCCGCTTCTAAAAATCCCCAACCACCTTCTGTTTCAATAAATGCATGCATTTGCCGGGGGGAATAATACGTGTTTTCAAAAATATAATCTGCTTCTTCAAATCCTTTATCTATATTGCCGTTTACAATCGTCACATGACTATGAATGTTGCCATCTGGATGAAGCTTGGGTGCACCTTGGATCATAGCGTTTTCTACATCAGTAACAGGTTTAAGCACGTCATAGTCTACCTCGATTAATGCAATTGCTTCTTCTGCCGCTTCAAGCGTTTCTGCTGCAACTAATGCGACTGCATCACCAGTGCATCTTACAACATTTTCACATAAGACGGGTTGATCAGGTGTAACAATCCCGAATCCATTAAATCCAGGAATATCCTTATGGGTTAACACACAAACAACTTCCGGATGTGCCTCGGCTTTTGATGTGTCAATCGCTTTTATTTCAGCATACGGGTATGTGGAACGGAGCACTTTACCCCACACCATATTTGGATAGTTGTAATCTGTCTTATATTTCTGTTCGCCAGTCACTTTTTCAGGACCATCGATCCGCTTAACGGACTTTCCAACCCATTTTAATTTCTGTTCACTCCCACGCTGTTGAACTTCCGCTAGTTGTTTACTCATCGTTCTTCCCACCTTTCTATTAAGCGGTATAACCCTCGTTCTAATAGGGAGCTTGCCATGCTGCGTCTATATTTAGCACTGGCTCGAACATCTGAAATTGGCATAACCTCTTTCCAGGCCGCACCTGCAATATCTTGAATGGCAACATCATCCAGCGGACCAAGTGTAAGCATTTTTTCACATTTTGCAGATCGGATGATGGTTGGGGCAACAGAGCCAAAGGCAATTTTACCGCTGAGGCATTCCCGTGGTTTCATACCCATTTTTAATGAAATGGCAACATTTACGATCGAAATAGACTGGGCTTTACGTGGGCCAAGTTTTTCAAAAATCCCGATTTCATTCTCTGTTTGCGGGACGATCCGAATAGCTGTAATCATTTCATCTTGTTTTTGCACGGTTTTACCTGGGCCAGTGAAAAATTCACGGATTGGAATGATTCTACTTTCATGTAGAGAGGATAGTTCAATTTTTGCATCTAGTACAAATAAAGCTGGAAGTGTATCTCCCGCTGGAGAGGCAGTACCAATGTTGCCTCCGATGGTCCCCATATTTTGCATTTGGATGGCACCAATTTCTTTTGCAGCTTCGACTAATACATCTGCTTTTTCTTGGAGAAGTTTTGACGTGGCAATATCGGTATGTGTTGTTAATGGTCCGATGTGAATTTCATTCATTTCTTCCCGAATATAACGTAATGTTTTAAGGTGTTTAATATTTATCCATACAGAAGGACGCAGGATACCATCTTTCATTCGCACAACAGCATCCGTTCCACCTGCGATAAAACGATATGTTTTATCTTGATCACCTAGAAGAAACAAACACGCTTCAACAGATTTCGGTGAAACCATATCGATAGCAGAAACTCTCATGATTTGCCCCCTTACCAATTAATTTTTATTCACAAACAGCGAGCTAATTCTTATGGAAATAATCATTCGGTTCATTCAAGTTTAGTAAAATAGCAGGGTCACGAACGTCCAAGTAGGAAATTTCGTCATGATACGTTTGAATCACCTTTCGAAGTCCTTTAGATTGTTCATTTACAGTTAACAACTCTTCTTTTAAGTTTCCTTGAAATAAAATAGGATGTCCCCGTTTCCCTTGATAAGATGGAATGACAATGGAAGGTTGATCGATTCGAAAGTGTTCTACCATTTTCTGAAGGATAAAACTTGGAACAGGTTGGTCAACGGCCAAAATGAAAATACCTGATGGGTTATCCGTCATACAAGATACACCTTTTTTAATGGACGAACTTTTCCCATCTCGATAGTGTTCGTTAAACACTGATTTGACATCGTACGGCGATATCACTTGAGCCAATTCATCTGCTTTATGCCCAAGTACCATGATAATTTCTACAATACCAGCATTCTTCAATTGTTCCATTTGATACTGAATGAGTGGTATTCCTTGCCATGGAAGTAAAGCTTTTAATGTCCCCATCCGACTGGAAAAACCAGCAGCTAATACTATTGCCGATATATGTTCCTTGCTCAATTGGTTTTTCCTTCCGGTGCAAGTTGTCTTTCAGCAGCTGTTTGTACGGCTTTTATAATTTTAGTGTAGCCAGTACAACGACACAGGTTACCTCCTAGCACCGTCTTTACCTCATCAACGGTAGGAACATAATTTATGCCGTTTAAAAATGATCGAGCATTAACGATAAAACCAGGTGTACAATATCCGCACTGGGTTGCACCTTCATCTGAAAATGCTTGTTGAACAACATCCATATTCGTTGTCACCCCAATACCTTCGACCGTAATGATGTTTTCATTTTCAACTTGCCCAATTAATACAAGACAAGAACAAATGGAATACCCATCAATAAGCACCGTGCATGAACCACATTCACCTTTCCCACAACATTCTTTACTACCTGTTAAATCAAATTCATCACGTAATACATCCAACAACGTTTTTGTTGGTGGGCATGTAACAGATACTTCTTCACCATTCACCTTAAAGTAAATCGTTTTCAACTGATCAACCCCTTCATTATATTAAAAAAAGCTACAAAAAGGAGCCTTCACATGTGGAAGACGCCTTTTCGTAGCTAAGGTTTACGGTTCCCTGTAGAAACCCCTACACCAAGTAATAGGGTTATACGAAAATGGTCATTTAAACATTCACGACAAACACTTCATGTTTGTATATGTTGTATTAAATTATATCCACATGTTCATTTTTGTCAATACTGAATTTTCAAAACTATTAAAAAACAAGTATCTACTATTAAATATTTACGATGGATGGAACACGTTTTAGGAGTCTTTTAATAGATTTGTTCGCTTCATGTAAGACAATATCCTTGTTTACTGTTTTTACGTTGCCATTTTCCATGACTACCTTGCCATTTATAATCGTTGTATCAACATCAGCTCTTGTTGCAGAGTAAACAATTCTTGATATAGGATCTATTTCAAAGGAAGGATACGTGTGAAAGTTGTTTAAATCCAATATCGCTAAGTCAGCCTTTTTTCCAACTTCAATACTACCAATTTCATGATCTAGCCCCACAGCTTTTGCACCACCAATAGTAGCCATCCGGAATACCGTCCTTGCATTCATGGCAGTTGGTCCATGTATCGGTTTTTGAACTAAAGATGCCAACCTCATCTCATTAAACATATCAAGGTTATTGTTACAAGGTGCTCCATCTGCACCCAAACTGACATTAGCCTCAATTTCCAATAAATCCGGTACATCAGCAATACCTGATGCTAATTTTAAGTTAGAACCAGGACAATGACTCATCTTAATACCACGCTCTTTAATGATGCGTTTCTCCTCATCATCAAGCCACACACAATGAGCCAGGATAAGATTTTCGTTAGCCAAACCTATTCGATCGAGATACACAACATTTCTCATACCTCTTTGCATCTCAACAATCTTTATTTCTCCCTTGTTCTCCGAGGCATGGGTATGTACTTTGACCTGAAAGTGCTTCGATAGATCTCGTACTTCTGTTAACAACTCTTCTGTACACGAAACAACAAAACGTGGACAAAAGGCATATTGAATGCGACCATTATCATATTGGTGCCACTTTTCAAGGAGATCAACACTTTTCTGTATCGATCTCGTCGTATCTTCCCGTAGTAAATCAGGTACATCGTCTCCCATGTCCATCATCACTTTTCCGGCAAGACAGCGAATACCACTTTCAGCCATTGCCTGAAGTGCGGCATCGGTATGATTCACCGTCTCCATATCCACGATGGTCGTAGTTCCACTCTGCAATAATTCCCCTAGGCCTAACATAGCAGAATAATAACTGGACTCCTCGTCATGGGATGCTTCTAATGGCCAAATCTTTTTCTGCAACCAATCCATAAGCTCCAGGTCATCAGCCTGACCACGAAACAGCGTTTGACATAAATGCAAATGTGTTTGGATAAAACCAGGTATAATTGTTTTATTCCTTGCATCGATCACTTGATCTGCTGCGATTCCTAAATCTCCACCAACTTTTGTAATTCTGTCATTCTCGATGTAAATGTCTCCATGAATAATTTCTTCACGTGCATTCATCGTTATGATTTGGGCATTTTTTATTAATATAGTAGACATTCCATTCCCCCCCCTTGAATTTGGGAAATATATATATAACAGAAGCACTAACCAGGATCTTTTAATAAAATTTGTTTGATATTGATGTAGACTGCGACGTAACTTGATGTGACGGTTAACCTACCGCTACGGAAATACACTTCGCTTTCACCCATCCGGGTACAAGTGCGACATCTGCTTCGTTTCACTACGCAGTGTCTTCTACCCGTGGGCGGCTGATGAGCCTCCTCGAGCTAACGCTCTCTGGTGTCTCAGGCTAGGCCTCTGCTCCCACAGGATAAGGAAAGCTACGTAGATAGACATCGCACGCAGAAAATCGGTTTGTATTTTCAAGGAGTCTACGTGTATTTCCTCCGCTGTTATTTCCCTTACTGTCGTGGGACTGTATTAGTATTAATAAAACCTCTTACCAGTCAGGGTGAGCGGAGGGCGGTGACTCCTGCGGGAACAGCACGTGTCCGAAGACCCCGCAGAGTGGTTTTCTCGAGGAGGCTGAGGCCGTGCCCGCGGAAAGCATCCGCCCGTAGCGACCCCAGACGGCGGCAATAGCACGCGTTCTTAGAAAAAAGCCTAAAGTTATGTCGCAATTTATATCAACTACTAATTAGGGTTCAACACAAAGAAAAAACAATCTTTTAGAAAACAGCTTATAGATTTATATAGTTCGCTAATATATGTTCATCCTTTACTATTTTATGCTTGAACAAATCGGTTATGAAGTAAATGCGATCGCTAACTTCTTATAGAATTCGATGGAACGTAAATAAGCATGTACATCAACATATTCATTGGGTTGATGAGCAAGTTTTTCGTCACCCGGACCATAAATTAAAGTTGGGATTTTGCTATCAGGATTCAGGACAGCACCATCTGTATAATAGGACACACCGTAAACGGAGTCCTGATTTTTTATTTCTAAAGCTGTCGTAATAATGTGACTGGATTTTTCCGTTAAGATAGATGGTCGATCTAGTAATATATCTACGAAGTAATCAGGAGCATTTTCCGCTGAAAATAATTCATTCAAATTTTGATTTATTTCCATGATTAACTCTTCATGTGATTGAGGTGGGATAGATCTAATATCCACATGTAAACTGCACCGATCTGGAATAACATTCGTTTGCACCCCGCCATTTAGCTTGGTAATAGCCAGACTACTTTCGCCTAAAGGAACAGCAGAAATTTTCCATTTCGTTTTTAAGGATTCGATCATCTCCATAACCTTCTGCATCCACTCCACAGCATTAATTCCCATCTCAGGCATCGAGCCGTGTGCTGTTTTACCCACCGTAATAATTTCAAGCCATAGTGCGCCCTTATGACCCACCACTACTTTCTCATTGGTAGGTTCACCAATTACCAACGCCTTCACATCATCATCTAAATGCTGTTCCTGCAAATACTTTCTAGCACCACAGCTATCCACTTCTTCACCTGCAGTAGCGAGGAAAACAATATCCATCGGTAGACGTTTCTGTTCGTTAAACAATGATTCCACTGCAAGAAACATCGCACAAAGACCGCTTTTCATGTCTGATGCACCGCGCCCGTACAGTTGATCACCAGCTATTTCACCAGAAAACGGGGGGAATTTCCATGGTTGCTCCCCAGGCAAAACGGTATCCATATGACCACAAAATATGAATCTTCCGTCCCCTTCTCCCTCTATACGAATCTCAAAATTACTTCGGTTCGCACCAACTTCTGATATCGTATACGGTATACCTGACTGGTCACATCTTTCAGCAAGCAGTCTAGCAATATCATTCTCGTTTCCTGGAGGATTGGAACTATCAATCTGAATCATCCGCTGTAAAAAACGAATAGCATCCATTTAGCTCCCCTCCATGATCTGCATTTTTAATGACGTTACTTTCCATCCATTAACAGAGGCCATATCCTGTGAACAGGTTGAGCATGCAATAACTACCTCTTCGGTTGCCTTTAAGCGTACAAAATCACCAGGCTTGGATAATGGTTCATGAATCTCATAATCTCCTGAATCGTTCAGTACGTTATTCATGAAAAAGTTGATCGGATCTGGAACCGGTTCCTTGCCCAGTCCATACTTTTCCAAAGCGTTTTTTAAATTATCGTGGCAGTTCGGATGATTCTCTGAGTCAAAGTCCACTTTGTAGCGATAGTAATCACATGCTGGAAAAAAGAAATCGTGTTTTCCAACGGTATCACCAACAAACGTCATCAATGGTCTACGTCTATTGCTGTATAACGCATCACCAATTTTTAACCGGATACTGCTAAGGGATGCTCTCATATGGACAGGCGATACGAATTCTGTTGGGTCATTCTTGTTAAAACATACAAAGTCACCAACCTGTTTGCCGTCAACGTCAATAATAACAAGCTCATCACCAGGCTTTAACAAAGCACTTCTTCCTTCATACGGTGGGATTAAAATCTCTTCTTTTATTCTCTCTGTATAGGCCACATCTAACACTCCTCTCTTGCCGCTTTAATCAATAAACACAGCGACCGCTCTAATTGGAGACCCTGTACCTTTTCTGATTTTGAGTGGTAAGCCAAAATAGAGAAAACGTTTCCCAGCAACTTCGTTTAAATTAGCTAGATTCTCTGTATTTGACATCCCATACTCCCTGCACACAAGATGCCCTGAAAATTTAGTGTCATTCGGATTATCAATTGCAGGAGCATCGATTCCTATATTGACTACACCTCTTTCAGCAAGCCATTTAGCTCCCTCATAATCAAGACCTGTATACCGTGTTAGCCATTCATCTGTTCCATACTTGCGGTTATAATGACCCGTATATAATAAAACGATATCGCCTTTTTCAAGCACCTGCTGTGATTTTTGTAATGCCTTTTCTAATTCGTGAGGTGTAATGTAATCCTCAGGTGAGATATGCGACAGATCCAGGCATACTGCCGGTCCATAAAAATAATCCAGAGGCATTTCATTGATGTATTTTCCGTTTGGGTCGTATTCATAAGTAGCATCGGTATGTGTTGGTCCATGCTCGTTAATAAGGAGATTGTTCGTTGCAAACTCAAATCCTATTTTCTCCTTACTTTCTTCATGCGTTACATTCGGGAATATCAATGTAGGCTGATGTAATGGAAAAACAGGCATACCTTGATATATTTCCTGTGAAAGATCAACTAATTTGACTGCCATGATTTACCTCCTTATTCAACAACAGGGGCAAGGATTTCAAATTTATCGGCATCGATTAACCCCATATCGGTAATTTTCCATTCAGGACTGGTAACAAGTGACCAGAAGGAAAGATGCATAAATGGCACATGAATACCACATCCTAGTTCACTTTCTGCCAATCTTGAGAGTTCTGCAATCTTTTCACTTACTTCCCTGCCGTTTAGTTCATCCGTAATCAAACCACCTACTCTTAGGGGTAGATCGCCAACCACTTTACCATCTTTAATCATGGCAATACCGCCATCCATGGATATTACTCTGTTAACAGCGGTTACCATGTCTTCATAATTCGTTCCGGTAACAATGATATTATGCGTGTCATGTGCTACACTCTCCGCAATCGCACCACTTTGCAGTTTAAACCCATTTAAGAAGGCCTTTCCTATGTTCCCTGTCCTTCCGTGTCTTTCGACGACAACAAGTGGTAACACATCCTGTTGTAAGCACGGCTGAACAACCCCATTGGATACATTCATCTTAAATTCCTTAGCACCTGTCAGGTTTTGGTCTGGAATAGCAACGACAGCTCGCACCTTTGCACGACTTCCCTTTGCCTGGATGTGAAGATTCTCTACGTTTACAGGATCTCTTTTGACCGATTTTTTCACACTCTCTGGATACGTGTATGACCCAAGATTAATGGTCAGTTCCCCTTTTTCTGCAGCTAAACTTCCATTAAGATACACTTGATCAATTGTCATTTCATTCAAATCGCTGATCACCGCAATATTAGCTCGCTTACCAGGAGCCAATATGCCAACGTCTTTAAATCCGAAATGAGTAGCAGGATTAATGGTTGCCATTTGAATGGCCTCAACAGGATCTACCCCTTGAGCAATTGTCCGTTTGACAATATCATTCATATGACCGTCCTTTAGTAAGTCCTCTGGCACCATATCATCCGATACAAGCATGGCTCGCCGTGAATCCAGTCCTTCTTCTGTTATCGCGCGGATACATGCTGCCATATTTCGTTGTGATGAACCCTCCCGCATAAACACACTTACACCATATCGGAGCTTCTCTACCATTTCTTCTTTTGTCGTTGTTTCATGACAGGAAACATGGGTGCCACCACTTATGATATGTGCGGCCAATTCTTTACTAAATAGTCCAGGTGCATTACCTTCTACGGTTTTCCCTATACTTTTCGCGTATGATACGGCTGCGACAAGATCATCTATTAGTTCTGGGGCATTTTCATAAACGGGATGAATATTACTGAAACTTTGAATCTCACCAATTCCTTGGACATAAGGGTCATTTAACAGCTCTTCCATATGTTTGGAATTCACATCAAACCCCGGTGTTTCAAGTCCTGGTGCATCAGGTACGGCACAAGGAACCGTAAAATAAACCTGATTGGGTAATGTTTTAACTTCTTTTATCATTTCCTGCATCCCTTGAACTCCCAAGACGTTTCCTATTTCATGCGGGTCACCAATTAAGGTTGTGGTTCCAGTTGGAATGGATAACCTGGAAAATTCCGTACACGTTAGCATCGAGCTTTCAAAATGCATATGAGAATCAATAAATCCCGGTGAAATAAACCTTCCTTTTACGTCTTCCACCTTTGTTTTACTGCCTATTAACTCGCTAACATCACCAACCATTAGAATATATTCGCCTTTGATTGCAACATCAGCTTCATAAATTTCTCGTGTTACCGTATTGATGATGTAGCCTCCCTTAAGCACAAGGTCGGCAAATTGATTCGAATCAAGCAACACATCAATAAGTTTTCTCCACTGAATTGCTTCTTTAATGTTTTCAGCCTGCATCACTTCTTTGTCACCCTTTCACAACTAGCAATCTAAATTATCAATAATACCCACAATTGCTGCATCTATTGGGGCATCTTTGTTTTTGACAGCACGAGATGCCATGCTTCCTCTGACAAAAAATACTTGTTCACCAACACCCGCACCAACGGTATCTACTGTAATAATAGGTACAGAAGTAAGGGGATTGCCATCTATACCGATCGATTGAGTGATCAATAACTTGGTACCAACTAAATTTTCATCTTTTCTAGTTGCTGTAACTCGTCCGACTACGATTCCCATTTCCATACTAGCTTCCGCCTCATTTCTCACCAATTTCAATATTATGTTCTCTAGCAATATCTCGTGCTAATGGTGTTATAATGGTTCCCTGTTCCCATTCAATGGATCGACGTCCGATTTTTGCCTGTTTTTTCATGTCATCCGCGGTAATAACTTGTCTCTTTTCTTGATGAAAGTCTGTTATAAAATGATTTACAACCTCATCAGCATGATCGATTAAGTGAACACCGAATCCTCTGATTTGCTGTAATTGTTTCTTCATTTGATGCTTTAATAATGGGGTACCATGGTTCATCTTTACATCCTGCCAGATGGAATGGTATGGGTTAGCACCGGCTGAGAAGGCACTTACTTTTTTGCCTTTCATCAATGCACCCATCACCATCCGAATAGAAGACCGTGTATCATTGAAGTTCAGCAAATCGGATACGGTTGAAAACGGCAAAATGGGGATATAAACATGATCTACCTGTTGCTTTTGATTTTCAAAATCATTCAAGGAAATCCAGTCATCAATTCCAGCTCTTCTAGCAAGATCGGTCACACGATAATGGTCAAGAATCCGTTCATCAGGTATGATCCGGACTCTTATTCCATGTTCATGTAACGCTTTTAAACTTTGTAAACCTTCTTCCATTCCGCCCATATGATAGAATAGTAGAGCATACACTGTCTTTTGGTGTGCTGTTTTGTTTCGGAGCAAAAGTTCCCGCAAAGTTGCATCTACCACTGAACTTTGCTGGTTAACTTGCACGTTTATTCTCCTTTAGATAGTAATGCACGTTCAATTTCACTGTGTGGTCTTGGAATGACATGAACACTTACAAGTTCGCCAACGCGACTAGCAGCATCTGCACCTGCATCTGTTGCCGCCTTTACTGCACCAACATCTCCACGAACCATGACAGTTACAAGTCCAAAACCAACTTTTTCATACCCACAAATCTCAACATTTGCAGCCTTCACCATCGCATCTGCTGCTTCAACAGCTCCAACTAGTCCTTTTGTTTCTACTAATCCTAACGCTTCTCCCATTACAATAACCTCCTCATTTTGATTAATTTATGCTTTCTTACCATCATTTTCATCCGATTCTCCAGCTTGTTCTTCTAAAGACGGATTTGGTTTCGATTTCGCTGCTGGATCGTTTTGCTTAGCTTTTGTTTTTTCTGCTTGGGCTTTCGGTTTTGTTTCATTTGAGCTTGCTTTCTTTTTTGCGGTAGTTTTTTTCTTTGGCTTTGGTTCATTTTTAAGTAAAAATTTACTTAACAGCTTTTCGTCAACATCAGAATGTAGTCGTGGGATTACTTCTGTTGAAATAAGTTCGCCTACCAATTCTGCCTGTTCTTTACCCGCTTCCACAGCTGAAGTAACAGCAGCAACATCTCCTGTGAGATGTATCGTCACACCAACATAGCCCCTTACTCCAATTACTTTTTCCATGCCGATAATTTCCACATCTGCTGCCTTAACCGCAGCATCCGCCGCTGTAACTGCTGTTGTATAACCAATCGTCTCTATAAGTCCAAGTGCTTTCACATTCATTCACCTACCTCTTTCGACTCAATCAAGTTTACTAGTTGACTAACCGGGCTGCTTCCTTTTTTAATTCTGCAATCAGTTTGGAAATCACGTGATAATTTCCTTCTAACAAAATATAGTTATGATTAATTTCAAAGTTAAAATCATTATTCTCAAAGTTCCTTAATAATGTATCCATCAGTACAATCCCCGTGTAATAAGGTACTCCTTCTAAAAAAGCAATCGCGTCTGCAGATGGTTTGATCTTCATTTGCTTGGATAACCATGAACTAGGAGATACTGCCGTATATGTTTCATACCTTTTTAATGAAGTGCGATTTATCTTTTGATAAATGTCGTTCATAATCTTCTCTAATCTGTTGGCATCTTCATCATATAACTCAGCTGTAAATGGTGTATCCCCTTCTTTATTCCATGTTATGTGAAATTTGACGTCCTGATTATTACGGATTATTTCATTAATCAACACTATATAACTTGGTAAACTCTCAGGCATCTTCACAACTCCGACAGAAACACTATTGAGCGAACGGTTAAAACTTCCCATCAGATCCATTGGGAGCTGTGGAAAAAACCATACACAACCACCATTCTTAGTGTTCCCTATGATTCTAGCTTTTTTCGCACCTAAGTTCGGATTGCTTTTCTTGGGGACGTTTCCTTGTGCGAGTGATCTGGAATGTAAGGTTGATATCGATTCTTCATTAAATGGTTTAGGTAACAAGGAAACGCTCTTTTTACGTTCATGTGGTTTCCTGTCGTTTGAAGAAATACGAACATTTTTTCCAGCATAGGAAAGTCGCTGGTCTTTTTTCATATTTTGATAGTTTGGTCGGTTAATATTGTTAAGGGCAGTGTCTGATTCTTTATGTTGTGGTTCATGGTTACCCTTAGCTACAAGCGTTTTATTTCCTTGCAGTATTTCGGAGACAACTTGTTTCATCACATCAGACAACATGTACACCTCACCTTAAAGGATTTTTTTCAACTCAGAATGGGGACGTGGAATGACACTATATGAAATAAGTTCTCCACCTGCACGTTCATGAGCAAGCTTCCCTATTTCAATTGCATAACTTACATCGGAAACATTACCTTCCACAATCACTGTTATTAAACCTGATCCGACTCTTTTCATATCAACTAAACGGATGTTTGCTGCCTTTGCCATGGAATCCAATGCTTCTATTGCAGCTGTCAGTCCCCTTGTTTCCACTAATCCTATTGCACTCATCTTGTTTCTCTCCCATCTTCGTGAAAATTTACAAATAATCGTTTACGTTAATATTCTGAATCGGGACAGATGTTCTTCTAAAGTGTTCCTTTTCAGAGAGCGGGTATGTAGCGTCTATTCCCATCTTGGCTGATACGCCTCTTAAATTATGAGATGACTCCAGTGGAGATCCTTTTGCTCCCGATATAATAAACACATCCAGATCAGCTTGGCATCTTGTAGCAATCGCCCATTCCACATCACTTGCATCAAAAAGATCGACATCATCATCCACAACAACAGCATGTTTTAAATCCTTATCACTTGCAAATGCAGCCATCAACGCTTGTTTTGCGTCACCTTCTGATTTCTTTTCTATTTGGATAACAGCATGTAGTCGAGCAGCAGCGGCCATCGTAAGGTGAACCGCTTTAACATTTTCAACCACCTGTCTAATAGTACTGAACAACGTTACTTCACGTACAAGACCCATCGGTAGTTTTTCCTCAGAACTTGCTGGGAAAATCGTTTGCGATATGGGATTGTCACGATAGGTTATAGCAGACATTTCAACAATTGGCTGGGGAAAATTACCGCCATAGTAACCACCTAGTTCTCCGAAAGTTCCCTCTTGGTCCCGTTCATACGGCAGAATCTTACCTTCCATAACAATTTCAGCAGCTGCCAACACATCAATATCAACTGTCTTACAGCGCACAACGTCCAATGGTTGTCCAAGCAGTGCTCCAGCTACATCCAATTTGTCTGCATGGTGCAGATGTGTACTGAATTGAGAAGCCAGTACAACTGCTGGAACAACACCAAACATGACAGCAATTTCCATTGGCTCTCCTCGTTCTTCAAAGTACGTATATTGCCTAGCTAGTTCAGGTGAGGTGATAACAATATTGGTTCGGTTTCCCCCAATAAACTTCATTCTGCGAATAGAGGTATATCTTTTTTTACCTTCTAAGTCATTAACAACCAATATCCCTGAGACATAGTAAGGGGCGCAATCCTCAGCATGAAAAGTAGGTATTGGAAAGAAATCATCAAGGTCAAATGGCCCCATCACAACGTTATCATGTACAGGTCCTGTTGGCAGTCTATTCGTTGGAATTGGATTGACAATAGAATCGATCATCTTAGGAATTAACTCCGATTCGTCTATCCCAATGCTATCTGACATTAATTTACGGCTACCACCTAACCCAGCAGCCATCGGAACCGTATAGCCCTTAACATTTTCAAACAGAAACGGTTGTTCACCGTTCATAGCGCGTACAACTGCACCAAGCTCATACTCAGCACTCACTTCTTTTTTAATTCGATAAAGGATCCCACGCTTTTCCCAATCAGCAAGTAAATCTCTCATAGTAAGGGGATTCATTTCCCTTCCCCCCATCTCTCCATTAATTCATGTTCAATATCTAGTTCGTCCAATATGCGGGCAACCATGAAGGTTACCAGTTCCCAGATTTCCGTTGGCTTATGGTAAAAGCCAGGACTAGCTGGCAAAATCGATACGCCTGCTTCAGCTAAAGTCGTCATGTTCTTTAAATGAATGACATGAAACGGGGCTTCCCGAGGTACGATGACTAAATTCCGTCTTTCTTTCATCACAACACTAGCTGCTCGACTTAGAAGGTTATCCCCGACACCGTTAGCAATCGCGCCCAATGAATTCATGGAGCATGGTACAATTACCATCCCATCTGTCTTAAAAGATCCACTGGAAACAGCAGCAAACAAGTTTTGATTATGATGGATAATGGCATATTCGCTGAGATCATCGACTTTCACGCCGCACTCGAATTGCATAACCTTTACTCCCATTTCGGTTGCAATTAAATGGGTTTCAATACCCAATTGATGGAGCGTGCGAACCAATGTATATCCATACAATGATCCACTCGCCCCCGTTATGCCGACGATGATCCTCATCTTACGGCTCATGTAAAGATTACCTTAGACAGTATGTTGATTTTGGGAGAATTTTTTAATTGCTGCATGCTTATATTCATCCGTCGTCATGATGTCTCCAAACAAATCCATATCCCTTAAGCCCGAACGATGCATATCATCGTCTTTTGAAGCAGTGGAATCTGATAGCACAATGACATTGTAGCCATGATATAACGCATCAGATGCTGTACTTCTGACACATACATTGGTCCAGACACCTGTAAGAACGACCGTATCGATTTTCTCTTCTCGTAAGAACAAGTCGAAATCGGTGAAGCTAAAGGCACTATGACGGCGCTTTTGAACCACATAGTCTCCTTTGTCTTCTTCTGGTTCGAGTTCTGAAACAAACTGGGAACCCCATGTACCTTTAATCGCATGTACAGGTCTCACTCTGAAATCTGCATCATTTTTGCGATGCGCTTCCTGAACGTGGATAACCTGTATGTCTTGTTCATGGCAAAAATCTATTGCTTCCCTAATTTCCGGGACAATCTTTTCACCGTTTTCACATCGAAGAGCAGCCTCTTCTCCGATGAAATCATTTAACATATCAATAATGACAAGTGCATGTTTATTCCCTTTTAATTCTGCCATACTCACTCATCCTTTCTTAATTTTGAGTTAAAGCCTTCTCTACTCGTTGCTGTGATTCAGCTTCTTTTGCCCCTTCTTCATACGTTTCATATTTAATCCCGCGATCCAGGCGTTGAATACTCTGACGTTTCACAAATTGACCATAGCCCGCATCTCCGACAATTCCACCGTTATCCTCGTCATAGACCACTTTGCCGCGTACAATCGTCTGGATCGGCTTTCCTTTTAAACGCATACCATGTAACGGGTTGTATTTTGCCATAGACTCCGTTTGCTGTTCATCAATCACATATTCACGATCCAGATCAATAACGGTAAAATCTGCATCACTGCCAAGTTCCATCGAGCCTTTTTTTGGATAAATTCCGTAATGGATCGCTGCATTTCTACTCGTTACTTCAACAAATCTGGATAAAGACAATCGGCCTTTATTTAATCCCTCACTAACAAGAATCTGAACCATCGTCTCCACTCCTGGGATTCCAGGGAAACTGTTCCAAATATCCGAATCAGCGGCGTCTTTTTCCGTCTCTATTTCATATGGCGCATGATCGGTTCCAACGAAATCTATTGTTCCATCTGCTAGAGCCTGCCAATGAACAACATTGTCTTCTTTTTCCCTAAGTGGTGGCGCGATTTTGGCAAATGTACCACGTTCTGTCATCGAATCCTGTGCATTAAGTACGAGATAATGTGGACACGTTTCAGACGTTACCTTAACGCCTCGTTTCTTCGCTTCCTTTACAATCTCAACGCCTTCTTTTGTACTCATATGCACCACATGGACACGAGCTCCTGTTGCCTCTGCGTAACTAAGAATTAACTGGATAGCTACTTTCTCTGCAAGCGGCATTCTGGCCTCAGCCCATGCCGGACCATCCATACGTCCCTCTTTTTTCAACTTTTCCGTGTAAAACGTACAAATATCGTAGTTCTCAGCATGCACACCAATTGGCATCCCGGTTGGAGCAATATGGCTGAATATCTCAAGCATTTCAGCATCCGTTACTTTCGGAAACGTTGGAACTGATGGTGTCATATATACTTTAAATGCAACGACTCCTTCTTCTATTTGCGGGTAAATGTTATCAAGCCATCCCTCACGCACATCTTCCCCCGTCATACCGCCCCAGAAGCAAAAGTCAACATACGCTTGATCCTTCAATGGATCTAACTTTTTATGGAAACTTTCTCCATCACGTACAGATGGTTTACTACAACAAGGCATATCGATGTGGGTTGTAATTCCACCAGCTGCTGCCGACCTGCTCCCAGTCCTGAATGTTTCACGGTGGGTAAACCCCGGATCCATAAAATGAGTGTGTGGATCAATACATCCCGGTACAACAAGATTACCTTTGATATCAATTATCTCATCAGCAGATAGACCATTTAGAGCATTTGTAAATCCTATGATCTCCCCGTTATCTACCATAATATTAGTTGCTACTTTCCTGTCTCCCTGAGGAATAACCGCGTTTTTTAAAATTAAATCCATTTATCTCTCCCCTTTCAAAAATTAATAGAGTTAGATTTTAGTTAGTCTGTATAGCTTTCATGTCATTCTCCATAAATCTCTCCAATAATGAATATATGCGACAACGCTCTAGATCATGTCCTTTCTTGACTAGAAATAATAGTTTTGAAACACCTCCTATACTAGAAAACTTGGCTTATCGTTAAAGGGATTCTTAGTAAGCGTACTATGCTTTCTTAGAAGCCCTTATGCCAAAAAAACCGCAGATTTAGAATATCCCCAATTTCTCATGGGAACTATTCTAAATCTGCGGTTCAACTAATCCTCGTTAAACAAAGATTTAATGTAACCGCCTCAACAACAAGCCTAGACCAAAAACGAACCTGCGTTCATGATCCGGAGCGTTAAAGAAGCTATAAAATTTTCATTACGCATAAGTAATCTATTACCTATTATAATATGGAATCTATTTACAAATGTCAAGATTTTTTCAGAAAATTTATACTTAACTAATTATTTGTTGCCCCCCTATTGGAAAACTTGGCTTAGCCCCAAGTCTTAGTTGCACTTATGTAGATAAGAAAGGCTGCACTAGATTATACAGCCTCCTTATTTCCAATCACTGGCCATAGACACATCCTAGCCGCGGAAATACACGAGGACTCCTTGAAAATACAGATCAATTTCCTGCGTGCGATGTAATGCTGCCGGAGCTTTCCTTGTCCTGCGGGAGGAAAGGCATAGGTGAGATTCTAAAATGCGCCAGCATGAAGAAGCTCACCAGCCGCCCGCGGAAGTGTATTTCCAGAGCGGTATATTACGTCGCTTTACGAAAACAGCCTAAAGTAAATTATTCTGCTTTTCGATCAATTAGATCATCCTGTTTATCCAATTGTTTCTCCTTTGGCAATTTCGCTGTATTTAATATGATGAAGAAGTATAACCCGATTATTAAATAGCCAATTGCATATTGTGGAGATGCATTAAATGCTAATGCTGGTGCGTGAATAATACCAAAGTACGACAAGATCATACCAACAAAGGCGAATATCGATGCCCGTTTGTAATCCACATCAATAATACACACTACTATCGCTCCTAAAATAATGGCAGTGATAAGAGCCCCCTGACCTAATGGAACGATTCCTGGTGAAATACCTGTCACCAATTCCTCTGCACCATTGTTAAACCTAGTAGAAATGTAGTTAGAGAAATACGGAATCATCGCAATCGCAATTGCTGGGAAATATTTAGAATGGGACGTCTGATAGGCTGTAGCAATCATGGAAATACCGATGAATACCATAATCGGCGCAATCGCAGAAATAGGAATAATGGAAGAAATAACGGCAACAAGTCCGAACAAAGCAGCAAACATATAAACAACCCCGTTTAAAATGCTATACCCTCTTCCAGCACCCATCCATTTAGAACCAGCCGATGCCATGTATACTGTAGTTGGAAATGCCCCACCGAATAACGGTCCGACCATAGTACCAAGACCATCTGTTATCATGCTTTCCTTCATATCATACTTATCCCCAAGTGCACTTACAGACTCCACATTGTTCATTGTTTCAATCGCATTATAAATGGTAATCGGAAGCACAACAGCAAAGATAGTTGCTGCAGCACCAAATAGAAGTTGAATCCCATCGATAGTAGCTAATGTCGGAATAAATGGATAAAATCCGAATTGAGAAAGCCCCTCGGTAATCCCGTCCAATTTAGCATATCCTAAAATGTAGGCCAATAACGTTCCAATTACGACTGCAAATAACGTTGATGGAATTTTAAATGGCATAGCAACTTTACCAATGACCCCGACAATGACAATTGCAAGTACGACAAGTCCAATAACCGGAACTTTCAACGTATTGAACATCATTTCACCAGCAATAAAAGTAAGCGCTAAACCTGCTAACGCACCAAGCATAGCTGCTCTCGGAACATTTTTGTGTATCCATCTGCCAACGAATCCCATTGACACCTCAACAATACCACTAATAAAACAGGCACCAACAGCAATTTTCCACGCCAATTCATGGCTATCTGTAAGTGCGAGTGCTGGAGCCATTACTCCGAATAAGAATACAAACATCGGTGGCGTGCTGATCCCGTATGATAAAGCAGTAACATCTGTACGCTGTTCTCTAACAGCTAGTTTTTTAGCCATATGCGCGTAATACAGATTACCAGCTAATACAGCAACCGCAGCTCCAGGAATTACTCGGCCAAATACAATTTCTGCCGGAAATCCCATACCTAACATCGTAACTGATATAATCACAAAGTTTGCCAAGTTGTTTTGAAATAGTGCAAAAAAAGCATCCGTATCTTCTCTTTTAAACCAAGGATAATGTACAGCAGTTTTATTCAAAATACCTTCCTCCTTAGTAATTATGAATTACACTTCATTCTGGTTATCACACCTCCTGTAACTTTCTGTAATTAAACTAATACACATTGGAAGAAAATATGGGATCCTCCCTTCTGTGATAGAACTCAAGATAAAATTAAAATAGTGCTTTTCCACTTTTATAACTAACTTATTTTAAAAATAAGTAAAACATGCCCTTCAAAGTAAAAACCGCAGAATTAGAATAGTCCCCCCTTAGAAGGAAACATTCTAATTCTGCGGTTCAAGAAACCTTCGTAAAACAAAGGTTGTATGTACCCGCTTCTATAACAAACTAGAACAAAAACGAACTTGCGTTAATGCTCCAATTATAAAGACCTTAGAAATTCTTTTCCTCAAATATGATCACACAACAAGCATGCTCTGTCTCCGTATCATAATCTTTAAGGACACTAATAACAGGTAAACCCGTTACATCTTCAATTTCCTTTTTTAGTTTAGACTTAAATTCGGCAATGAGTGCCGCATCGGCATAGGTAGTAAGTTCTTTAAAATTTTTACTCAAAGCCGTAAAAGCCGGGACTCGTTTGTGCTGTGCAAAAATAATGAGTCGATCACAAGATACATTGATCCGTTGACTTATCACACCAGTAGCATAAATTTCCTGGTTGATCTTATTGTAGGCCTGTGCAACATTCTTTTTTAACAATCGTGTTTCAGTCGAGGTCACACTCACATCTACGCCCCCTTATTATGTTCTATTCTAATGAACAAGCATAAATGTGTCAAGTTATTTTTTGAATATTATAATTTTATAGAATAGTTAAATTATTGTTTAGTTTTGTCGAATACTACCGTTTATGTTTAACGGTCTATTTTAAAGAGACATATGTATATTAGAAAACTTGGCATATCGTTAAAGGGATTCTTAGTAAGCGTACTATGCTTTCTTAGAAGCCCTTATGCTTTGGAGTGCAAGCCTTTATGGCGAATGGCCTAGTTGCGCTTATGCAAATAGGAAAGTTTTAAACTTTCTTATCTGCTAAACAAAAATTTATGGGGGAATAACTCATTACCGCTTTTACCTCTATCATTATATTTATTTTATCAGCTGTTATATCTGCGCTTTCCACTATTCAATTATCTACTTATGCAGACACTATTAGTAAGGAAACAAAAATGGGTGGACTTTTGACAGGAACGATTATCCCTGTTGCAACATCATTACCAGAGCTAACTGTTACTATTTCTACTAGTATGATTCACAATGCAGGAATAGCTGTCGGAAATGGTCTAGGCAGTATTTTATTCAACTTTTTTGTATTGTTTGTCCTGGATATATTTTAGGAGTACATGTCTGTTTCTTCGTGTATCTGACCATCATATCACTACAGGAATTATTGCTCTCCTACTTTGTATGATAACCGCAATAGGTCTTGCGCTTGATTATTCGGTTACCATTTTAAACATTAGCCTTACGAGTTTAGCTATTGCAATTATTTACGTAATCGGTATGCAATTGATGTCTAACAAGTTGAACAGTAGGGTGGCAAAAGATGATGCTCCTTCTACTAATTTTAAACAAATAACGGTGAAATTTATCTTATTCAGCAGCATTATATTTATCTCTGGCAGTGCATTAGCGCTCTCAGGTGATGCAATGGCAAAAAATACGGGTATCAGTGCTACAGCTATTGGAAGCATTTTGGTTGCATTATCATCCTCGATCCCAGATGCAATGAGTGTATTTACAGCATTAAAATTAGCTAATATTAACCTGGCAATTGGTGCTATTTTGGGTAGCAATCTGTTTAACATTCTAGTAATAGCTATAGCAGACGTTTTCTATTCAGGCGGCAGCATCTGGTTGGACACCAGCAATAAACTCATGTACATGTCATTCACTGGATTTTTCTTAACAGTTATGGTTATGGTGGTTATCAAACGCGATCACACGCGAAACACCTTCACCTATATACTACCTTCTTGATAGCTGTTGCTAGTTTTTATCTGGCAGTTGTGATGTATGTTATTTTAGGGTGATGAATTCTGTAAATCGATCGAGAGGGCGGATAATCGATCGACAGCAATGAAATTTGATCGACAGCTAGTAAAATCGATCAAACAACAGACATAATCGATCATGAACAGGTGATTTTCGATCGACAGGGCAGGAATTCGATCAACAGCTACAATTTTCGATCAAGAGAGCGGATAATCGATCGACAGCAATGAAATTCGATCAACAGCTAGAGAAATCGATCAAACAACAGACATAATCGATCATGAACAGGTGATTTTCGATCGACAGGGTAGGAAGTCGATCAACAGCTTAATTTTTCGATCGAGAGGGCGGATAATCGATCGACAGCAATGAAATTTGATCAACAGCTAGAGAAATCGATCAAACAACAGACATAATCGATCATGAACAGGTGATTTTCGATCGACAGAGCAGGAAATCGATCAACAGCTTAATTTTTCGATCGAGAGGGCGGAAAATCGATCGACAGCAATGAAATTTGATCAACAGCTAGAGAAATCGATCAAACAACAGACATAATCGATCATGAACAGGTGATTTTCGATCGACAGGGTAGGAAGTCGATCAACAGCTTAATTTTTCGTTCGAGAGAGCGGATAATCGATCGAGAGCTATGAAATTTGATCAACAGCACAGCAATTAGATCAATCCTAAATCCCATAGCTACTCAGTCATACAACTTCTGCCTATTTTATGAATTTTATTTGAACAATAGCTGATTCGCTAAACTATCAAGGGTTTTGATGTTACTATTAATCTTACATATGATAAATGAGAGGTGTTTATATGAAAGGCAACAACGCACCAATTAAAATTGCCGTCATTATTACGTTAATTATTATCGGTCTAATAGTTGCTTTAGTCTTAATAAGCAACAACAATTCTGGTTCGAGTGACGGTGAAACGTTTGATGATCAGCCTTCAATTGAGGGACAACCTACGTTAGGAGATTCTGACGCACCTGTGCAGGTGGTTGAATTTGGGGATTTTAAATGTCCATCTTGTAAAGCATGGAGTGATAACTTCTATCCACAATTAGTAAATGATTTTGTCGATACAGGAAAAGTAACATTCTCCTATATAAATGTTCTGTTTCATGGAGAAGAATCAACATTAGCTTCATTGGCAGCAGAGTCTGTATATAAGCAAAATCCGGATGCATATTGGAATTTCCAAAAGGCACTTTACGCTGAACAGCCAAGTGATCACAATGGTGAATGGGTTACAACGGAAAAGATTCTCGAAGTAGCAAATAGTGTATCGGGAATTGATACGGAATCCTTAAAAATAGCACTAGAGAACGAATCAGAAATGGATGAAGTAAATAAAGATTCACAGTTAGTAACAGATTTCGGTGTAGAATTAACTCCAACCATTATGGTAAATGAAACGATGATTGAAGATCCATTTGATTATGATGCCATTAAAAATGCAATTGAAGAAGCACTAGAAGGTAATTAAAAATGAACAAAAACCAAATTTACCTATACCTGGCATGGTTAGTTGCGATTATTGCAACACTTGGAAGTCTTTATTTTAGTGAAATTAAAGAATTTATTCCTTGTGAACTTTGCTGGTATCAACGGATTCTAATGTATCCACTTGCATTAATTATTGGAATTGCTACGTTTAAAAATGATGTAGCTACAAAAAAATATATTCTTCCAATTACCATCATCGGTTGGTTTATATCCCTGTTTCATTATTTGGAGCAGAAAGTCCCAGGTTTTGCAAAAATCAAGCCATGTGCAGATGGTGTTCCGTGCAGTGCTGAGTATATTAATTGGTTTGGGTTTATAACCATTCCATTCCTAGCTTTGATCGGCTTTACGTTTATAACTGTACTCATGCTATTGATCAAATCGCAGAAAAGTAACTAATAAAAAGGTGCCATTCTCATGAGAATGGCACCTTTTCTATTAATGATTATGCTTGTGTGATGTGGAGTCAGCTTCGTTCTGACACATCAACGAATCACCATGTGGGTGATCTTTATTTTCCATTTGAATCGTTACGTGTTCAATACCTTTATGTTCCAAATCATGTTCAATTTTTCGTAATAAATCCTGACATTCATGAATAGATAAAACACCATCGACAACTGCATGACAGGAAAGGGCATTTTGGCCACTCGTGATACTCCAAACATGTAAGTCATGTATGCTGATTACCCCTGGTACCTTTTCCATTGTATGGATAATATCATCTAATTCAATATTCTTTGGGGTTCCTTCCATTAGCACATGAATCGCATCCTTTGAAACTCGCCATCCACTTATTAATACAAGTACAGCCACAATAACACTTGCCAATGGATCGGCCCAACCCCAGTTTAGGAATATAATTAACAAAGCAGCAATAATTGCTCCAACAGATCCTAATAAGTCACCTAATACATGCAGAAATGCTGCACGTAAATTTAGATTTTCTTCTGTGTCACCATTTCGTAACAGCAGCCATGCTACTAGAATATTAACTAGTAACCCAATGGTAGCTACGATCAGCATTCCTGTTGAAGCTACTTCAGGTGGGTCCATAAACCGGTGATATGCTTCATAGAAAATATATATTGCAATCAATACGAGTGTTACCCCATTAAAAACAGCAGCCAATATTTCAAAACGTTTATAGCCATATGTTTTACTATAATTAGCTACCCTCTCACCTAGTGTAAAGGCTAACAACCCAACACCCAGTGAGATAGAATCGCTTAACATATGTCCTGCATCTGAAAGAAGCGCTAGACTGTTGGTTAAAAAACCACCAATGGCTTCAATGATCATATAACCCGTAATGATGAAAAAGCTAATTTTTAATGCTTGTTTATTAGCACCATGTGTATGGTCATGTCCGTGATCGTGTCCCACTTAGATACCTCCAATATTTTTAACTATGACTAGCATGCTCAAGCGTTTGTTTCAACATATTCATGACATGTTCATCATCATGGGAATAATATAAAGTAGTACCATCTCTTCTGTTTTTTACTAAACGCAAATTTTTCAAAAATCGTAATTGATGTGAAACAGTTGATTGCCTAAGCTCTAATGTATCTGCTATTCCATTCACCGAATATTCCTTGTGAAAAAGTAAATGAAGAATTCTAATCCTCGTTGGGTCACCTAAAGCTTTAAACGTTTGTGATACAACAAACAATGTCTCTTCGTCTAAATCATTACTATACTCTTCCATTAGGATTCCCTCCCTTTCACACCTTAAAATGATCGTTCTTTTATGTATAACAAATTATATGTGTGTATATTATCATGTGTGCATATACTATTCAAGAACTGGAATCTGGAGCAAAATACGTCCAAACAGGCAAAACGCGGAACAACTGCAAAAACCGTGGAATTAACCAAGTTTGCTATCGGCATTGATTAGAAGACTTGGCTTATGCAGTAGGAAGGTTTTATACTTCTTAAGCGCAAGCGCCTTGAAAGACACGACAAGCATAAGCAGGTCGCGTAGTTAGGATACCCTTATCACACGGAGTCGAATTGCTTATGTCTCGAGTATCTAGGCACTTGTCCTGGACATGGCTGATTCTGTAGATGAATATACATAACGCTCAAGTAATACTTTCCTTATCGGTATATATTTCTAACCTGAGCAACATACAATAAAACAATCTGCTATTAGGAGCGATTAAATGAGTGCAGCATGGATGATTGGTTCGCTCGCTTCTGCTCTGGGAATTGGAGTTGGGGGTGGACTTGCTTGGATCCTGAATAAAATTCAACGTGGGTATGGGTATATATATTCCCTTTGCGCAGGGCTAATCATGGGATTACTTTTCCTAGAGATGATGCCAGATAGTATTAAACTAGGTGGATGGGTTGTTTTCGTGCTTGGAATAGGGACAGGCTTGTTACTTTTTATGTATGTTCATCAACTTTTAGGTAGCATCAACACGATTAACAATTCTAACAAAAGAAATATGTTTATACGTTCTGGGCTGCTTTTAACCATTAGTATTATGATACACAACTTCCCGGTTGGTATAGCATTCGGTTCAACCATTGGCACAGAAATGGGCAACTCCATGTTGATCACTCTCGTATTACATAACATACCAGAGGGAATAATTATCTTCACACCACTGTTTTTAGCCGGATTCGGCCTGGTTACATGGATACTCTTCACCACTATCACAGCAACGCCGATTGCTGTTGGTGCATGGCTCGGACAATATGTTAAAATCTCTTCCCCCCAAGTACTCGCATTCATGATCAACATAGCCATTTACATTATATTTATGGTAGCGATTAAGGAAATTCTATGGGAAGCATTAAAAAGAATTTCTCCCACTCGATGCTTTACTATCGGCGGTTTTGGATTTGCAATCATTTTTGTATATCTAGCATTATTACATTAGAAACATCCCCAAGTCTTAGTTGCACTAAATACCTAAAAGGAACGCCAATCGGCATCCCTTCATAACTTAAATGTATTGTACCTATTACAAAACATCGCTATTATTTTGCTGTGCTTCCTGCACTTGCTGACGTAAATCGTGCAGTTCTTCATATGCTTGCTGAAATTGAGCATTCTCGGTTGCTGTTGTTCCACCCTGGTCTTGCGCTCGTTGTAATTCCTGTTCGGCTTGTTGTAGCTGTTGATGTGCTTGTTGAAGCAGTTGAGAATTGGAACCTTGCGCCCGTCGAACAGCGTCGCCGGCCTCTGTTATTTGTTTACTGGCTTGTTGTAACGTTTGATGCAGATTCTGATGTACCATATAGGATATCCTCCACACATTTTTTATCGATGAAATCTCTATATAGTTTTCCTAACTATTTTCCTATTATGTATGAAGGATTTATTTTTTAATTTTCAACCCCAATAGCCTGGCAAATCCAATTGCTTGATCAGGTGAGACTTCGCAACCTTCCAATTTCTCTAATGATATATTGATTCGTTCAAAGGTACATGTACTAATGTCTATACCGTTTAAAAGGGTTTGAGAAAAATCAATGTCATTAATATCGCATTGAGAGAACTTCACCTTGATCAATTTACAATCGGGATAGTTAGCGCTTTGTAACGATGATTCACGAAACACAACTTGTTTTAAACGTGCATCTGCAAAATTACTCCATTTTGCGATGCTTTTTTCAAAAGATACATGTACAAGATTAGCTTCTGTAAAGTCCACACCCATTAGCTTGCATTCCTTAAACTTAACCCTATGTATAATTCCTTCACTGAAACTAGCATTGGATAGATCACAGTTTTCAAAAACGACATCCGTAATATCAATTTTTCTAAAAGAAGTATGGTTGAACGTTACATTTTTAAAAACAACTTTCGACAAAACGGCTCTTTCAAACTCCTCATTATCTACACTTTTATTCGTGAACATACAATTTGATAGATATGGATCTTCGTCATGATACATGTCATGAAAATTCCCACTTTGTAAGTTGGGTGGAATTTTTGGAATTTCCATTTTAACTATTTTCGTCACAGTAACGCCTCCAATCAGACAAAAAACCTACCATTAAATAAATGCCATTTAACAGTAGGCTAACACTCAATAAATTACTTTTTCGCTGTACTAACTTTCAATTTCTTTCCTTTAATTGGTGTGTCTTCCATGGCTTGAATCACTAACGACCCTTTGCCATTAAGAATATCCACATAGGAGAAATTATCCTGGATAGTAATGATGCCAATATCATCTGCTGTTACGCCAGGGATTTTCGCAATTGTTCCGACAAAATCAACAGCACGTATTTTTTTCTTCTTTCCACCAGTGAAATGAAGTTTCGTAATATCTTTGTTAATTCGCTCTGTTTTATTATTTCTAACAATTCTCCGGCCTTTTAATTTCTCCGTAAATGCAGCTTGTCCTTTAGCTACTTCTTGAGGCATCGGAGGGTCCATTACAGGTATTTCAAAGCCAATGTATCTTTCAATTGACTTCAGGAATTTCCCTTCATGAGGTGTTGCAAACGTAATTGCTTTCCCTTTATTCCCTGCACGTCCAGTTCTTCCAGTTCGGTGAACGTAACTTTCTTTTTCCAATGGAACATCATAGTTAACAACAAGTGTCACATTATCAATATCAATACCTCTGGCAGCTACATCGGTTGCGATAAGGTATCGAAAGTTCCCCGTTTTAAACCCGTCCATCACAGCAAATCGATCTTCTTGTTCTAATCCTCCATGAAGTCTTTCACAAGGATAATCAGCTTTTTCCATTTCAGCAAATACGGTATCGACATTTTCTTTTGTTCTGCAAAAAACAATACAGCTATCTGGGTTTTCCACAACTGTTATATCTTTGAGCAGTGAAATCTTTGCTGAGTCTTTTACTTCGATTAAACGGTGTTCTGTTGTGTTGGTTGTTATTCCTGTTGCCTCGATCTCAATTTGTGTAGGATCTTTCATGTATTTATGACATAGATTTTCAACATCTTTGGGCATGGTCGCAGAAAATACCATTGTTGCTCTGTTTAAAGGTAGTTCGTTTATGATTGCTTCTACCTTTTCGATAAAGCCCATATTTAACATTTCATCTGCTTCATCTATCACAAAATACTTTATTTTATCTAAAACAAGAGTCCCTCGTTCAATATGATCCATCACTCGACCTGGTGTTCCAACTACAACATGTGTCTTTTGCTTTAACGCTTCTTTTTGTTTGGCGAACGGTTCTTTGCCATAAACGGCAGTTGCTTTGATCCGTTTAAACCTCCCAATATTCGTTATATCTTCGCGAACTTGAACTGCGAGCTCCCTGGTTGGTGTGAGAATTAACGTTTGTGGTTCTTTTTCCTCCCACTCCATCAGCTCCGCAAGTGGTATACCAAACGATGCCGTCTTTCCACTACCTGTTTGGGACCTTACGACAAGATCCTGATTATCCATTACTTTTGGTATTACTTCACGTTGAACTTCTGTAGGTGTTTCGTATTTCAATACATCCAGAGCTCTCTTAATCTCATCACCTAAATTATAATCCTCAAAATTTCTGTTACGCATGTATGAACCTCACTTTTATATGATTCGACTTATATATAGGATTCTCTCAGAAGAAATAGCCTATTCAGTTTCATTATACGTTAAAAAAGACTGTAACAGTAACTTTATTCATTATTAAAATCTAGCTCTAACACATGTTGTGCTTTTTCTGGATAATCGGTAATGATACCATCGATCCCATATTTCAGTACCTCTTTCATATTCCGCTCCACATTTACTGTCCACACCCATACTTCCCGATTTTGTTTACGTGCGTTTTCTATAAATCGCTCTGTAAGCATCGTTTGGCGAACCGTGTAAAAATCAACATCTAAACTTGCTAAATTACCAGCAGATAGAAATAAAATTTGACCAATCTTAATAATACTATTCCGGTTCCTTATTTCCTGCAGTAACTCATAATCAAAGGATTGAACATAGGAAAGTTCAGCCATGTCATGCTTTTCGACTACTTCTACTACCTTTTCTGCAAGTTCACTATTCGAATCCGTCGATTTTATATCAATAATGAGTTGAGCCTCTTCTTGTTTCATCTCTTCTAGTACCGCGTCCAATGTAGGTATTTTTTCACCAATAAATTCATCGGAATATAACCGACCAATATCTATTTTGGATACTTCCTCATAAGTCATATCTTTGATCCTGGTTGATACACCTGCTGCTCGTTCTAGATCAAAATCATGATTTAAAACGATTACACCGTCCTTTGTCATCATAACATCTACTTCAATAGCATCCACACCCTTATCCATAGCAGACCTGATACTGCTCATCGAATTCTCTGGTGCATGATTCAAGTCCCCTCTATGACTAGCAACAGAAACATCCCATTTCAAATAAACTATATTATCATTTACGGTATAATTTATCGCAAACATCGTAGTAAGATAGATCAAGATCAAGGTTAACAAGGTGTATTTTCGTTTTGTAAATATACGACTGATGTAATTTTCCATCGCATTTAGTCGTTTACTCTTCTGTAATGTTAATTCATCCCTTACCTCATTAGTCTGATTCTGAAACCGGTAAAACAATCTCGTAATAATGATTATGTTAATTGGTATTAAAAGATAAGAAGAAATAATCGCTATATAACTGGAAAAAGTAACTAAATAATCCCCGATAAAATCACCAACAATTTTCGTATCGATCAACGTTGCAGTGTACGAAATTAAGTTCATAAACAGAAAACCAATTACAAAAATCAGCAAATTTAACAGAAATAAGTTAAGGACAAGTTTAAATTTATTAAATCTTGTTATTTCCCAGCTCCGTTTCATTGCTTTGTATATGGATTTATCTTCTAAAAAGATAGCATGAAGTGTAAAGATCCACCTGATCAGAATAAACATCATCAACAAAAATACGGCCACATACACAATAATCCACCAAAACGATTGGTAAAGCATGTTTGTAAGGATAATTGGTATATTAAAGTCTAAGAACTGTGGCAATGTTGAGGAATCGATAAACGGAATCACGAGTAATAAAATGAAGATTAACTGAAATATTCCAAATCCCAACAACTTCGGTAATCGCCTCAATGTGGTAACAAACGCTTCTGAGACTAGAATATTTTCATGAAAATATCTTTTCTGAGCCATAATGATGATGACTCCAAACTCAATAAACAAAACAACTACTGCAAAAAAACTAATCACAAGCATACCTAATACACCTGTATAGCTTAATCCAATTTTATAGATATCTGTATTAAGGAGTGAACCCGTCCCCATGATCGTTAACATCCGGTTAAACATATAGGAAATTACTGGGACAAAGATAAAGCTTGCTAGCAGCATATATAATAATTCAAACGATAAATATTTTTTATAAGACACTTTAAAGTCTTGTAAGCTATTTCTAAATAATTCAAACACCTAATCACCTATTCATCCTGTCGATATCCTCAAAGTTTTCCCGAAAAATATCTTGTTAAAACATCGATAGCTTTTTGCTTGGTCTATTTAACTAGTATTATTAAAATGTAAAGGTGATTACATAATGAATCGAATGACAGGCGGAATCGACTCCCCGCAGCGAAAATCAACCATCATAAAAGTGGCAGTTTATGCTATAAAATGCGACGTAACTAGATATGATGGTTGATGCTTTTACTCGCTCTGGAAATACACTTCACGCATCTTAGGGCCGCTGGTGAGCTTCTTCATGCTGACGCATTTTTAGAATCTCACCTATGCCTATCCTCCCGCAGGACAAGGAAAGCTCCGGCAGCTTTACATCGCACGCAGAAAATTGGTCTGTATTTTCAAGGAGTCTTCGTGTATTCCGGCTGATAATATAGTGCTATCTGATAATTAATAGCAGCGTAGCGAGAAAAAACTTATAATACAGCTTTACCAGTCAGGGTGAGCGAAGGGAGGTGACTCCTGCGGGAACAGCACGTGTTCGAAGACCCCGCAGAGTGGTTTTCTCGAGGAGGCTGAGACCGTGCCCGCGGAAAGCATCCTCCCGGAGCGATCCCAATGTCATCAAGCTAAACTTCAAATATTTTCCATTTTTGTATAATGTATTTTATTTGAATATTACAATAACTAAAAAATCAATAAGATGCCCGGAAAGTGTATTTTCGTTTTTTT
>NZ_JBHTKJ010000066.1:0-63165 GCF_042675965.1 Virgibacillus byunsanensis
TAAATTACACGACCTATGCTCGGTCGCTCCGAAAGCCTTAGTTGCACTTATGTAGATAAGAAAGTTTCTATACTTTCCTATCTACTAAAAAAATGTATCTTAAATGCCCCTTTCAAAAATAGCACTTGATCATCCGCTCACTGTGCTATTTTTATTTTTTTAAAGAAAACTATGGACTTTTACACTGATAATGATTATCATTACTATTGGATAGTGTAAAACTTTTATATACAACTAGGAGGATGAAAAAAATGAAGCAAAAGAGCTTTTCTTTGTTTATACTTATATTCGTTTCTTTACTTGCCCTTGTCGGTTGTGGTTCAAGTGATGAGGAAAACGGTGATGATGAGAATTCCAATAATGATGAAGTAGTTATTACACACGAAATGGGTGAAACAACTATTCCTGCTAATCCGGAAAATATCGTAGCCCTTGAATTTTCCTATGTTGATGCGTTAGCAGCTATTGGAATCTCACCTATTGGGATTGCTGATGACGATGACGAAAGTAGAATTATTGCCCCAATTAAAGATAAAATTGACGAATATACTTCTGTTGGGACTAGAAAACAGCCGAGCATGGAGATTATTAGCTCCTTACAGCCTGATTTGATTATAGCTGATTTACAGCGGCACAAGGATGTATATGAGGAACTTTCTCAGATAGCACCAACTATTGTCTTATCTTCACTTGCTGCTGATTACGATGAGATTTTAGAAGGCTTCGAGACTATCTCTGTTGCCGTTGGTGAGGAAGAAAAGGGGCAAGAAGTGTTAGAGGCACATAAGAAACGTATGGAAGAGATTAAGGAACAGGTTCCAGAAGACGAGGATCGTGTGGTTCTCCCAGCCGTTGTAACAGCTGACGCCTTCCATGCACATAATATGGATTCATATACTGGGTCACTACTTGAGTCAATAGGTTTGAACAATGCGATTCAGGACGGTAGTGACCGCTACAATAAAATTAATCTGGAACAAGTGGTTGAATTTAATCCAGATGTATTATTCTTAATGGAAGCTGGTGAGGAAACCATTATCAATGAGTGGGAAAGTAATCCTTTATGGCAGAATGTTAGTGCTGTCGAAAATGGCAATGTTTTTAGTGTGGACCGTAACACATGGTCACGATTCAGAGGTCTTATCTCATCTGAGGCAATTTTAGAAGAAGCTGTAGAAAATTTATACGGTAATTAACGTAAGGGCGAGCAGGTCTCGCTCTTTTTTAGTAGATAAGAAAGCCATAAATTTTTTTCTACATAATTGCAACTTAGACTTTCGCCATTAAATCTTGGCGATAAGCCTCGTTTTCTAAGTAGTAAAGAAAGTATAGATGGAAGGTTATGTATATTTATCTAAAGAAACGGCCACGTACAGGACGTACTAGTGCCGATGAAGCCACAGGACGTGGCGTTTTCATCGGCCAGCGCCTAGACACTCGGGACATAAGCAGTTCGACTTGGGTAAAGACATCCACACTACGCTTACCTGCTTATGCTTGTCATGTCTTTCAAGGCGCTTCGAGCTTTTGTTCTGTTTTTTGATTGTTTAATTCATGGTAAAATGAAGAGAATTGTATTGCGATAGGAAAGGGATTTTTGTTTATGGAATCACAATCAGCATTTAAAAAAGGGCTCCTATTTATCATTGGGCTTATTTTATTAATTTCAAGTATGCTAGCAAGTCTCCGGGTCGGTGCTGCTTCCATAGATTTTTCTACCATTTTCCAATCTTTTATTACCAATGAAGAAACACGGGATGTGTTAATTGTACAAGGTCTACGATTACCTCGAACGTTGATTGCCGTAATTATAGGCGCAAGTTTAGCAATTGCAGGTGCAATCATGCAGGCGATTACGTTGAATCCACTTGCGTCTCCTCAGATTTTCGGTGTAAATGCTGGTGCATCTCTAATGGTCGTAATTGGGCTTGTTTTACTGCCAAGTATTTCTCCTGGTTCATTAGTTTATTTTGCATTTTTAGGGGCTATTTTAGGTGGAACTGTTGTATATTCCATGGCATCTACTGGAGGCGGAACTTCACCCATTAAGCTTGCACTTGCTGGTATTACTGTCCATTTGTTTCTATCAGCAATTATAGAGGGAATTGTTTTGTTTCATGAGGATTCCACCGAGAATGTACTATTTTGGCTCGCTGGAGCGATCGATGGAGCAACCTGGGGGGATGTTCAAACCATCTTACCTTGGTCCATTATTGGGATTATACTTACGATCGTTTTAGCACGCCAGCTAACCACTCTTGGCCTTGGTGATGAAATGGCCCAAGGTCTTGGACAGAATGTTGTATTGATCCGATTGTTTTTCAGCTTTCTCGTTGTTATTTTAGCTGGAGCATCTGTTGCAGTTGCAGGTCCAATCGGTTTTGTAGGTTTAATCGTACCCCATATTGTACGTAAACTGGTTGGAGTCGATTACCGGATAATTATCCCATTCTCTGCCTTGTTTGGTGCTTTACTGTTAGTAACTGCTGATGTCTTATCTCGGTTTATTGCATATCCATCTGAATCACCCGTAGGAATTGTCACCGCTTTAATCGGTGCTCCTTACTTCCTCTATTTAGCACGCAAAGGGGGTAAGGCATAGTGAAAAACATGCATTTACCTCATCATGTAAGATTAATTATACTTGTTGTGATTACGGTTTGTGTTGCTATTCTGGCGGTTGGTGTTGGTGCGGTGTTTATTACACCTTTGGAATTTTTTCAATCATTGTTTGGTGTCACAGATGGTGGATCAAGCTTTATTATTATGAATTACCGTTTACCACGAATTGTCATGGCATTTTTGGTTGGTGCAGGTTTAGGTGTTTCCGGTGCGATTTTACAAGGGATTATTCGAAATCCGCTTGCATCCCCTGATGTAATTGGTATCACAAAAGGGGCTGGGCTTGCAGCGGCAATTGTTGTACTGCTTTTTCCAAATTCACCAGTGATAGCCCTGCCAATTGCTGCACTTAGTGGAGCAATGGTGATCACGGCTATCTTATATCTGTTTGCCTATAAACAAGGGGTAAACCCGTCCACCTTAGCATTGATTGGAATTGCTTTAGGTGCGGTCGCCCAAGCTGGAATTCAGTTTTTAATGGTTAAATTCCCAGTTGCAATAAATGCTGCACTAGTCTGGCTGACTGGTAGCCTATGGGGAAAAAGCTGGGAAGATGTATTACTACTGTTACCATGGATAATTGTTTTAGTGCCTTTAAGTATACTGCTTGCAAACAAACTCGATATTTTAAATCTTGGCGATGATGTCGCTGAAGGTCTCGGTGAGCATACAGAACGTACCCGTGTATTATTATTAGGAATTGCTGTAGCATTAGCGGGGGCATCTGTTGCTGTAGTAGGGTCGATTGGATTTCTTGGATTGATTGCACCACACATTGCACGGCAGATCGTTGGGAATCGTCACCGACTTCTCCTTCCTACCGCCGCGATAATGGGAGCATTATTGCTTTTGTTGGCTGATGCGCTAGGACGAGGAATCGCACCACCAGCAGAAGTTCCAGCAGGAATATTTACCGCAGTACTGGGTGCTCCTTATTTCTTGTTTTTATTGCGGAAATTAAAAGCGAAATAGGTTCTATAGCTTTTTACCTCTTCATTGTAATGGAGAGGTAAAAAGGGATTTATTTAAGCTTAATTAGTTCCGGTTTGGTGGAGAAACATACAAATTAGGATACTAATTAGCAGACCAAATCGCATATGATTTGGTTTCTTCATATTTCTTATATCAACAATAGGGTGCGTTTCTGTTATAGGTAAAAGAGGTGAGATGATTTTTGGAATAATATTCAAACCTCTGGAACTGGGGGTTACTGAAATAGTTCAAGCTCTTCTGCTTCTGCCTTTGGATGGTTTTTGTAGAAATGATTAGAAAACTTGGCATTCCCCAAGCCTTTATGGCGAATGACCTAGTTTCACTTATGCAAATAAAAAAGTTTTATACTTTCTTATTTGCGAACAAAGAAATAATTTTATTCAAGTAACGGGTGGCGATTGCTCCAGAAGAGCAGTCGCTTCTTGTGTAAACGAGGTAGATAATAGACGAACGAATTTTAAGCGGACCTCAGTGCCCTTATTTGTGTCCAAAACAGTGATTTTTAAGGTCAAGCGGACTCAGAGGATCTTATTGCATGAAAAAACAGCTATAACTCCTAGAACTGTTACAAATAAGGTCTTCTGAGTCCGACAACTGCGATAATTATCATAATGAAAGGAAATAAGGTCCACTGAGTCCGCAAAAAAGATAGGCTGTCTTATGTTCAAGCAGTGTAATTTTTATTTAAGCAATCGGATGCTAAAATTTAACAAGACAACATTAGAAAGCTTGGCTAATCGCCAAGCCTTAATGGCAGAAGTCTAGTTGCACTTATGCAGATAAGAAAGTTTTATACTTCCTTATCTGCTAAGAAAAACCGTGCAAACCCCGTCCGGTTTTTCTTATTGCTACCTCATTTGCACCCGATGCAAATGAGCAAATATACCATCACGCTTTAATAGCTCTTCATGACTTCCTTCTTCTTCAATACCATCTTTTGTCACGACCATAATACGATCAGCATTTTTAATCGTTGCCAGTCTATGCGCAATTACTAGTGTTGTACGATCTTTTGTAAGCTCGGTTAATGCTTTTTGAATAATTGTTTCTGTTTCGGTATCAAGTGCTGATGTTGCTTCATCCAGTATTAGAATAGGTGGATTTTTTAAAAACATTCGTGCAATGGCGATCCGCTGCTTCTGTCCACCTGAGAGCTTCAACCCTCGCTCACCAACTTGGGTTTCATAGCCATTTGGCAGCTCTTTAATAAACCCTTCCATGTGTGCTTGTCTGGCTGCATGCCTAATTTCTTCGTTTGTAGCATCAAGCTTTCCATATGCTATATTTTCACGTAATGTCCCCGTAAATAAGAACACGTCCTGTTGTACAATACCGATTTGGTTACGCAGCGATTCCTTCGTCATGTCACGTATATCCATCCCATCAATCGTGATACTTCCTTTGTCAATATCATAAAAACGTGGAATAAGAGAACAGATTGTTGTTTTACCTGCACCTGAAGGTCCAACAAATGCAATTGTTTCACCTGAGGTAATGTCAAAGCTTAACGACTTCAGCACTGGTTTTTGTATTTTTTCATAACCAAAAGTTACACTGTTAAATGAAATATCACCCTTCAACGACTGTACCTTTTTCGCATGAACACGATCAACAACATCTGGTGAGATATCCAGTAAATCTATAAACCGTTTGAACCCAGCCATTCCTTTAGGATATAACTCCAATAAGGCACTGATCTTTTCAATTGGCCTAAATAATACATTTGCATAAAGTACAAAGCCGACAAGTTCTCCGTGTGATAACTCGCCGTTAAAACTCAACCATGAACCAACAACTAAAATGACCAATACGATTAATCTCATCATCATATATATATTGGAATGTACAAATGCCATAACCTTATATGCACCAATTTTAGCTATCCGAAAACTATAATTATCTTTTGTAAAGCGTTCCATTTCAAAATTCTCATTTGTAAAAGACTGCACTACTCGTGCACCTGAAACAGAATCCTCAACCCTTGCATTCACTTCCGCAATATCCTTGTACATTTGCCGCCATGCCTTGTTCATTTTTATATTACTGTAGGCAATTAGCCAGATTAGAAGAGGGACAGCGATTAAAATAATGAGTACTAGTTTAACGTTTACCGTAAACATGATCCAAAATGCACCGATAAATGTCATGATTGCGATGAAGAAATCTTCTGGCCCGTGGTGGGCTAATTCTCCGATATCAAACAAATCATTGGTGATACGGCTCATAATATGACCTGTTTTGGTATTGTCAAAAAAACGAAACGATTGCCTCTGTACATGTTGAAATAAATCTTGTCGCATATCCGTTTCAATATTAACACCAAGTTTATGGCCTAAATATGTGACGATGTATTGTAAAAAGGTACTTAAAATATACACCAGCAATAACAAAACACTAACTGTCATGATCAAATCCCATTCACCATCAACTAACAATTTATCAATAAACCATTGTACCGCTAATGGAAAAGCAAGCTCCAGTAATGCAACAATCACTGCAGATGTAAAATCGATAATAAACAAACGTTTATGTGGTTTGTAATAAGAGAAAAAACGACGAATCACAAGGTGCACTTCCTTTTAGGCTTTTTTAATCTAAAGGAAATTATAAGGCTATTTTACGGGCTTGGCAATAAGAATAACTACTTCTAGAGAAAAAGCTTGTCAAGGTTGTCTATATTGTTGCATATGTATGTAATAACTAACCCGGAGGTGCTTTTTTATGAAAATAGTAATGCCGATGTCAAAATGGATTTGCTATGCTGTTGGATATGTATTTATTACATCGGGAATTCTTAAGTTAGTAATGAGTGACTTTAAAAGTGTATTCATGAGTCTTAATCTTCCCTTCCCCAGCACTATTTTATTTCTTGTGGCTATAACTGAAATCGCATGTGGTGGACTAATTGCTGCAAGAATCTATACGAAGCAAGCTTCCGCACCACTTATTTTTATTATGCTTAGTGCTATTTACCTTACAAAGCTACCAATTCTCTTACAGCAAGGGTTTCTCTCATTTGCATTTGAAGCAAGGCTCGATATTGTCATGCTTATTCTGCTTTTGCTTATTTGGCAACATATAAAAGGCGGTAAATTTTATTAAGGATTTATGAATAGAACATACTAACAGCTCTGTTATCCACAGCTTTATCCACATATGCACAAATGTTCGTACTTATTTTGTTATAGAATACTTGTTCTGTACTATATATTGATTTATCTACAGGGTTATCCACTGATTGTGTATAACTTTCGAGTTATACACAATTGAAAACTTGGCTTATCGCCAAGCCTTAGTTGCACTTATGCAGATAAGAAAGTTTTATGCTTTCTTATCTGCGAGCAAAAGCCTAAGCGCCTGTTAAGCGACGTATGGGCTGTGCCAGCGCATCGCGGGTGAGTCGACATTACTGCGCAAAGCGGTGGTTTTAGTCGGCCTTCCTTTTGCTTAGCGAATCGATGTTGACTTATCGTAAGGAAAACTTGACTTTTAACAGTATTAAACAGGAGCAAATTCCAGAGCAAACAGACCTAACCGCGGAATAAATGCACGAAAGCGCGGAATTCCAGTACATAAACACGGAATAATCGACGAAAGCGCGGAATTCCAGTATAAAATCACGGAATAACCGGACAAAATCGCGGAATCAACCGTGTAGGCAGTCGCCATTGTGAACAAACTGGCATCCGTCCTTTCAAGCTAAGTACGCCATGTCGTGTCCGACGGTTCTGGACATGGCATACAGTCTCTAAACAAAAACAAAAGTGCAAGCGCCTTGAAAGACAAGACAAGCATAAGCGGATCAAGTAGTGTAGATGCCTTTACCAAAGTCGACCTGCTTATGTCTCGAGTGTCCAGGCGCTGGAGCTGAACGCGGCTTACACAGTCAATAAATTATCCATAGGCTCCTAATTTTATAATTTCCTAAACAAGAGAAAAGGCTATCTTCCTTTTTTAGAAGATAGCCTTTTCTCTTTATGACTGTGTACCGAGTTCGATCGTTGTTTCTTGTCGCTCACCATCACGGTAATACGTAATGGTCACCTCGTCCCCAACTTCTTTTTCTTGGTACAATACTTTTCGTAAATCAATCATATTATCAACTTCTTGTCCATCAAGCTCTGTAATTACATCCAGACGTTGTAGACCAGATTGGTCTGCTGGAGATAATTGCTCTACACTCCACACATACACGCCACCATCTACATCATTTGGAAGGTTTAACGTGCTTTGCCATTCTGCTTGCGGGACTTCCTCTAACGAATAGATTTCCACACCAATATATGCGCGTGTTACTTTACCTGTTTCTTCTAATTCCTCTATAATTGGACGTGCTGAATCAATTGGAATCGCAAATCCAATTCCCTCGACAGCTGCTTGATTAATTTTCATAGAATTAATCCCGATGAGCTGCCCTTCCATATTAATTAACGCACCACCACTATTTCCTGGATTAATGGCCGCGTCCGTTTGGATAACCTCCGCTTGCCAATCTGCACGTCCATCCTGGTTAAAGTCCTGTGGAATAGTTCGTTGTTTACCACTAATCACACCTTGTGTAACGGAACCTGAAAACATGAGTCCCAGTGGATTGCCAATTGCTATTGCAGGCTCACCAACCTTAACATTATCCGAAGATCCCATTTGAGCAACTCTGTCCACCCCCTCACCATCCATTCGCAGTACAGCTAAATCGGAAAACAAATCACTACCAATTAACTCTGCTACAACATGCCTTTCATCTGATAATACTACTTCTATCGTATCAGCACCTTCAATAACATGATGGTTTGTCACAACAAAGGCTTGGCCGTTCTCTATTTTATAAATGACACCTGAACCTGTTCCAGTTTGATCGCCATTTTGTTGCTGCCAAAAGTCTGTTTGCTGCTGTATATTTACAACTCCTACAACGGATGGAGTTACTTCTTCTACAACCTCTGTTACTCTTGTGGAAATATCAAAGTTGACGTAATCCGTCTGTGTGGTTTTCCCCTGGTCTACAGAGGGGTCACTTTGCTCTTGCTCTACTTGTGAGTCAGGTAAAACATTGGATTGCATGAAAGTGGGTAATGCTACAGTAACTAATAGAATTCCAATAATAACTCCTAACATTGCAGGAACTATCCATGTGTTTTTCTTTTTACGATTTGGATTTGGAGGATAATGTTGATTATAATACCCCATCTGACCAACCCCTTATCTCATGATTCGATACAATAGTATTCCCTCAATATTAAATTTATTAAACACAAAACGTAAATACTATTTAAACAACTTCATACATGGGCGTGGCTGCTTTGGGATCCGTATCATAAACATCAAGCTCAATCCCGCGTTCTTTTAAGACTCCTTCTACAGACATACGTGCCAAATCCTTCATATTATTGTCCAGACTTAAGTGTGCCAAATAAATCCGTTTTGTTCGATTACTAATAATATCACTTAACGCTAATCCGCAATCCTCGTTAGACACATGTCCAGAGTCACCTAAGATGCGTCGCTTCACACTCCACGGATAGCGTCCCATACGAAGCATTCCTACATCGTGATTTGCTTCAAATATATATGCATCAGAATCTTCTACTGTTTTCTTTATTCGTTCGGAAACATACCCTAAATCCGTTACAAGGGAAACTTTCTTTCCTCCCTGACGAAATGTATAAAACATTGGTTCAGCTGCATCATGTGATACTCCGAATGATTCAATATCGATATCGCCAAATGTTTTTACCTGTTCCATACCAAAGTGAAATTTTTGGTCTAATGAAAGTTTACCAATCGATCCTTCCATAGCATGCCACGTTTTTTCATTTGCATATATAGGTAGATTATATTTCCGCGCTATAATCCCTAACCCCTTAATATGATCGCTATGTTCGTGGGTTACTAATATCCCTGTAAGACTATCTGGGTCTACTTGGACTTCTTGAAGTAATTGGTCTATCTTCTTTCCACTTAAACCTGCATCTACGAGAAGTTTTTCTTGTTCAGACTCAATATAAAAGGCATTCCCCGTACTACCTGATGCTAATATACTAAAACGTAATGTCATTATAAGTCACTCCGATTATCTGCTGTTAACTTAAGTCTAAGTTGATTTAAAATATCCTCATGTATTTTTTCTGTTTCTTCCATATCATTTATTCTACTAATTAAGGTTGTTATAGCATTTTCTAAAAAGTCTTCTGATTCAGGTGAGACAATCCTTTCTATTGCGTTCACGAAAAAGTTTTTCTCCCCGTTAACCAACACATTCCACTGGGGAGCAAATACTTGTACACCATTTTCTAATGGATACCTTGTATAATAACCAACATCCAAATCGGTGATGTCATCTCCTGCAAATAATTCATTGGATGTGTATAATGTTTCAATTGCTTGAATCGGTTCAATTAATGTCTTACTTTCCCCTTCAGATTCAGCCTCTCCAAGCATGGTTTGAGCATAAAACATGATCTCGTTTTCATCATTTAAGAAGACCAGTATTATGCCACCGTGGTTATAATAGATCGGTCGGTCATTTTTTTCTTGAAAGAAAACGAGTACGTTTAATTCTTTATCCCAATCCCAATACTCATACTGATCCGAAAATATAATTTTTCCATTTACCATCTCTGTTATTTCAGAACCAGTTGCTTTTTCTGGGACCTCGAGAGGTTCTTCAAACTGTGAAACAATCAAGTAACTATTGACTCTTGCTAAAACCTGATTATCAAAATTAGAAACTTCATTCAATTCACCTTCTGTAAAACTTTTTGGGCTTACAGAAATATATGATTCAGATATTTCCTCACTGTCCAATTCGGCACTTATTTCTATCTCGTCCTGCTCGAGTTGTTCTTCAATGGTTGAATTTTCTTGTTCAATTACTCCAATGTCTTTTTGATCTTGTTTCTCCATAAATTGCAATACCAGATAAATATCTAGAATAAGGAAGCAGAGAATAAATAGTGTTTTAATTTGACTCCATTGCATCCTCAACTTCCCCCTTTTAATTCTTCATACTCACTAAAATCCAATTCAATCCAGTTCCCACTATAATTCATATACCAAGCTGGTTCTAGTGTTAGGGCTCTATCAGCACTGTCTTCATACTCTAGCTTATATCCAATTTGGATATCTCTAATATTCTCCAAATTATAAGTCACGTTTGCATTGTTTTGTAAAATATAAATAACATCTCTTCCTGATAGTAAATCAACCGTTCCGCCATCATTGATAATGTTTCCTGTATTAAAATTAAATAAAGGACGCTGATAAAAGTTCAATTCCTGACCACGCCATTCCTGTTCAATAATGGATAAATTTAAATTATTGAACACAGGAATACCTTCATAATACATTTGGTAGCGTACCCTGTTCATAGTTGTATCTATTGAAACAAGATTATATTCGTTAGTCCAACCCTTATGGTCATTAATATTTGAAATACTGCGCTCAACTAAGCTAATGGGTTCTCCTAATTGGTCAGGACTTGATTCGTTTGGATTAATAAATTCCATCATTCGTTGATCCTGGTATACACGCATTCCCCGCTGTGCATCCGTATAATATGCTTCATTAACGTTGGAAATGTTACGACCGACAATGGACGGTGTATTAAACAATTCATTAACAAATAATGATGGTTCAATACTTTCAACCGTAAAAGATAATCGAGCCATTGTCACTGGATTTTCGGGTATATAGATTGGTGTTCCCGATTCTTCTGACTCCCCAAAGACAACATAGCTGGTTAAGTCGTCAAGATTCGTCATATAGTTCCATAACATATCATATTTACTAGAATTATTGACAACCGCTCGTGCCTGCTGTTGACCATTTGTTGATTGAAAGTAAATGGTCAGTAATTGTGAATCTTGATTTAATGTGATAAATATCCTTTGGAACGACCAACTTGGCATTTGTTGTTCTTCATTAAAAGTAAAAAGACTATTAACGAATTCCATCGGTAATGCATCCGGAAAAATAACTTCTACTTGATGATCACTTGAAGGCGGTTCATCTGTACTTCTAGTAGCAAATTCATATAATATCCATGATTGCATATCTTGGTACAAACTACGACGGTTAATGGCGTCTGTAAAACCATAGTGTTCATTATTTGTATGGAAGAGAATCGAACTTGGTTCAATAATTCGTTTTTTTGTTTCTTCAATTCCACCAATGTCTACTTCATCCACATACTGATCGCTAATGAAGCGATCAACATCCGGCTGATAGCTCCATATACTAAACGTTAGTAATAAACTTAATCCAACTAATATTGTTAACATAAAAGACTTTACTGTTTCAAGTTTCATGTCGTATCCCTCCGCTTCTGGTTCATTAGCGGAAGTGTAAAGAGAATTGTCGTCCCTTTACCTTCTTTACTTTCAGCCCAAATTTTACCATGGTGTGCCTCCACCAATTCTTTAGCAATTGCTAGTCCTAATCCAGTGCCACCCAGTTTCCTTGTTCTTGCTTTATCTGCACGATAAAAACGCTCAAAGATTTTATGAACCTTATCGTAGGAAATTCCTAACCCTTCATCTTGTACACTAACTAAAAGGGAATATTTTTCTCTTTCTACTTTGAAGCGAATAGTCCCACCATTTGGTGAATATTTAATAGCATTGGAAATGATATTATCTAATACTTGTGTCATTTTATCGGGGTCAAGCCAGACATTATATTTTCCGGATGATAGTTCTCGTTTGAGTGTTATTTTTTCCGTGACATTCATCTCAAAACGGTCAATAATCTGATGAAAATATGCAATAAACTCTACCTTTTCTTTGTGTAGACCATAATTCTTATTATCCATCTTAGAAAGCTGTAATAAGTCATTGACCATTCTAATCATACGTTCGGTCTCATTTTGAGTAACGCCTAAGAATTTAGGTGCTATTTCTTTATCCTGCCATGCTCCATCGGTTAATGCCTCCAAATAGCTTCGCAACGTCGTCAACGGTGTACGCAATTCATGTGAGACATTTGATACAAATTCCCTGCGCTCTTTCTCTACTTTTTCTTGTTCCGTTACATCACTAATAACCGTAATGAATCCAGTAATATCATCTTCGTAATCGGAAACAGTTGAGAAATTTGCACGGATTAAGAAGAAGCCATCCTCATCACTAAAGTCAATAATCATGGATCCACTATCCTGTAGCTCTGTGATATCGACTACTCTTTCTTCTAGCTGTAAAACATCCAACAAAAATTTCCCTTGTACATCTTCAGGGCTCATACCAATCAGTTTTGCTGCTGCATCATTCATGAGTGTAACAGCACCTGAACGATTAGTTGCTATAACGCCATCAGACATATTTGACAACACGGAACTAAGCTTCCGCCGTTCCTCTTCTGTAGTGGCTTGTGAATGCTTTAATCGTTCATTCAAATCATTAAAAGAGACCGCAAGTTGGCCAATTTCATCACTTCCATATACATTAACTTTTTGTGTGAAATCGCCCTTTGCCATCGTTTGTGCTTGCCTTCGCATTTCCAAGATTGGCTTTGTAATGGTACGGGCAACTAATATTCCAATAAAAGCAGATACGGTAATCGCTAAAAGAGCTCCTCGCAGAAAAATTCCATTTATATTTTGAACTTGCTCATTTACACCTTCAAGAGAAGTTTCCAGATAAATAGCGCCTACTACATTCTCTTCTGCATCATAGATAGGTTCCGTTTTAACAAAAACAATATTTTCTGTTTGCTGATTCCATTTTGTATCTTCTGTACCTTCACCAAACCTAAGGACTTGCAGTACAAGGTCTTTCGTTGTTCTTTTTCCAATATTTTGTTGGTTGCTATAATCATTGGTTCCCATAACACGGTATTGAGCATTAATAACTTGAAGATTCGTTATGTCTTCTGTGGGTACATCTGACACAATATTTTGCACTTCCTGTTGTAATGATAGTTCTTGTGAGTCCTCCGTTCGTTCTTTTTCAAACGCTTGCTCAAGGTTATAGTTTAAAAGATCTACACGGTCCTTTACTGATTCCTCAAAGTTTTTCCTTAATTCAGATTCTAATTGTGTTGAGAAGTAGGAACCAATAACTTGGAATGCCACAAGCAATAGAAATATGAATATAATGATAAATTTTAATTGTATGGAACGAAAAAAACCGACTTTATTCATAACAGCTACTCCTGCTCAGGATTACGCAAATAATAACCAACACCCCGACGTGTCACAATCCACATCGGGTTACTTGGACTCTCCTCGATTTTCTCACGAAGTCTTCTAACTGTTACATCAACGGTCCGAACGTCACCAAAGTAATCATATCCCCACACTGTTTCTAATAAGTGTTCACGGGTCATCACTTGTCCAATATGACGTGCTAGATAATGTACTAACTCAAATTCCCGATGGGTTAACTCAACTTCGTTCCCATTGCGTGTAACGGTATATGCATCAGGATGTACAACCAAACTTCCTATTACAATATCTTTTGTCGTTTTCACAGTATCATCAGGTGCTTGCTGCTGACGACGTAAATTGGCCTTTACCCGCGCAATTAATTCACGATTGCTAAATGGTTTTGTCACGTAATCATCAGCACCCATTTCCAACCCTAATACTTTATCAATTTCAGTATCTTTTGCCGTTAACATAATGATTGGCATGGTCTGGGTTTTTCTAATTTCCCGACAAACTTCATTACCATCCTTATTTGGAAGCATAATGTCCAATAATACTAACTCTGGATTTTCTGATGCAGCAAGCGCTATCGCTTCATCCCCATCATAGGCACAAACTACTTCATAACCCTCTTTCTCCAGGTTAAATTTTAAGATATCTGCAATTGGCTTTTCATCATCTACTACTAGAATCTTCTGACTCAATAGACCCACATCCTTTACTTTATTTTCTTTTAAAGCGTTTTACTATTTGGCTGTCTTCGCACGTACTGTTGCTTTTTTATCTTCATAGTTGATATAAATTTCGACGTAACTGCTATGTTGATTTCCGCTGCGGGCACAGCTTCAGCCAGGGTACTACTTAAATCCTCTTCTTTGTTGCCTTGCGCCGAGGAAGCAGGCTTCGAAGCGTTACTAAAAGACACAGGTGCATCTATGCGGGTCTTCTGACACGTGCTGTTCCTGCGGGAGGACAGGCATAGGTGATGTTCTGAAATGCGTTGAAGCTCACCAGCCACCCGCGGAAAGTGTAGTGTATTTCCAGAGCGGTAAGTTACGTCGCAGTCAATATCTATTCTCTCATTAGCAAGAAACCTTACGTAAACAGCCTACTATTTAATCGTTTTATTGTTTTCATGTTGTCTTTATTATTATTTGTACTATGTCACTTTTATAGCACTATACATTTCATTTTATCGTACTTTTTGTGAAATGTCTTTGTTTATAATTGAATCTAACTTTCCTCCTATTTTTATGAAAACTTATTAAGAAAGAGACTGACTAGTGAGGAGCTATTCTCCTAAGTCAGTCTCTTACTATTTATACCTCTAGTTTTTAAAAATACTTTGAAGGGTTTTGCATGGCTCCGTTCTTGTATACTTCAAAATGCAAATGAATTCCCGTTGAATTACCAGTCGAACCCATGACCCCAATCTTACTGCCTTTTTCTACAATTTGCCCAGGGCTTACACTAATAGATGAAAGGTGAGCGTAGATCGTTTTCATTCCGTTATTATGATTAATTACAATTTTATTTCCATAACCACCGCTATCATAGCCTGCTGATACTACAGTACCGTTATCCGCTGCTAAAATAGATCGATTGCTAGGTCCAGCAATATCCATTCCTTTATGCATTGAGCCCCAACGCATTCCCATATGACTGGAAATATATCCGCCGACCGCAGGCCAGTGTAAACTTCCTGAACCACGTGATGGAACTACTTTTGTACCTTTAACAATTATCTTCTTAACCGGTTTCTTTGTTACACTTTCACTAATCGTTTCTTTATTTATTACCTGTCCATTCTTCATCTCGATGGCGTAATGAACTTCTTTTTTACCTTCTTGTCCATCTTGACTTACTTTTTTATCACCTTTGTAAAGGTCATTGGACTCAACTGTTTCTATATCATAGCTAATTTTTTCTTCCACTTTCTTTTCTTCTTTAACGATTACATCTGCAAATGGTTGATAGTCTGTAACGTTAATTTCCTGATCGATCTGTAAGATGGAATCTTCATTTAACGATGGGTTTAGCTCTAGTAACTTTTTCGTAGTTATATCATAGTTGCTAGCTATTTTCCCTAATACTTCACCCTCTTTAACAAGATGCTTCTTTTCTTCCAATGTACCTTTTTCCAGCATTTTAACACCTTGTTTAACAGACAATATGTCATCTGGAACTACTTTTTTCTTAGAAAGTGAAACCTTTTCAGAAATGATTACGTCTATTATAGTAGACTCACCAACAGAAAGAGAGATATCATCTTGTCTTACCGGTTTATCATCATTTTGATTTTCTTTCTCTTTTTCAAATTTTTCAAGATCTTCTTCTGTTATATATTTTGCTTTAAATGCACGTAACACTTCGTCTGCTGTTTCTTTGTTCTTAAAGTAACCAACTGTATTACCTGCAATAGTTAATTCTATTGCTTGAGCTTTTATCGATAGCTCATCTTCTAAAGCGGAAGTGACTTTATTATTGTTGTATGTAGGATTAAATACCTTCTCGGAAATATAGGAAATATCCTCACCAATTGCTAATGATAGTTCGTCGTTTTCTTCTGAATAACTAGCAACTTTTTCATCCATTAGGTTCTCTACAACATTCTTACTATCAACTTTACCAACATGCTCACCATCAACATAAACATGGTAAATTGTTTCCAAGTCTTCACTTTCTGCGCTTACAGTTGTAAATGTAAGAGAAAAAACTAAACATGTAGTAATAGCGATCTTTGTCGGTAAGCTTATTTTCTTTGAATTTCTCGTATTTCTACCCCGTTTTAAAATTCTTCTCGACACGACGTTGTTTTCCCCCTTACTAACGTTCTTTTATATTTAACTATTAAAAATAGTACTAAAGACTTTCTCAAGGTCTTTTACTAATCTACCATACATATATTAGATAGGGAATATGGATATATAGATTGTTAATAAACTGTATAATCAATTCCATTTTTTTACAATTTTAGGCGATTTTGTGTGTATTATGTTACTAAATGTCACTTATACCATCTTTATTTGTGTCATATTTTACAATAGTATTACAATGTTATCGACTAAACTGTCTAAAAAACGAGAAAAAAGTAGGGAGCGTTGAATTAATAGGGGAAAGTTGACATACTTTTTATGTATTTAGCGATTAGATTTAAAAACAGTTTTCTCTTTACGAAGAAAATCAGGAGAACAAAAAAGGACAATTCTCTAGTTCGTTTCCGATACAAACAAGAGTTGCCCTTTTTATTAATAGTATAATTTAACTACTGTAAACACTTCTTACAACATTTGTCTGAGAACGATCGGGTCCTACAGAAAATATCGATAATGGTATTTGAGTTAATTGTGAGATTCGTTCTAAGTAATGACGAGCATTTACTGGTAACTCATGCAAGCTTTTGACATTCGTTATATCTTCTGTCCAACCTGGCATTTCCTCATAAACAGGTTCACATTCTGCCAGTGCAACTAAGCTTGCGGGGAATTCGTTAATAACTTCTCCTCTATAGCGGTAAGCCACACAGATCTTTAACGTCTCGATTCCTGTTAATACATCCAAAGAGTTTAACGATAGATCAGTTATACCACTAACCCTTCTAGCGTGTCTTACCACGACACTGTCAAACCAGCCTACTCTTCTTGGTCTTCCTGTTGTAGTACCATACTCCCGACCAACCTCACGAATTTTATCACCAGTGGCATCATGCAATTCAGTTGGAAACGGACCATCACCAACGCGAGTTGTATAGGCTTTAGATACACCTACTACATGGTTGATTTTTGTTGGACCAACTCCAGACCCAATAGTTACACCACCAGCAATTGGGTTAGAAGAAGTGACAAACGGGTATGTCCCTTGATCAATATCAAGCATTACCCCTTGTGCTCCTTCAAATAAGACTCTACGCCCATCGTCGAGAGCATCATTTAAGACAACAGAAGTATCACAAACATACTTTGCCATTTGCTGGCCATATTCATAATACTCTTCTAATATATCTTCCAACTGTATAGGATTAACTTCATATACTTTTTCAAATAAACGATTCTTTTCTTTCAAATTTTGTTCTAATTTCGTACGGAACACTTCTTTATCTAATAAATCAGCAATACGAATGCCGCTTCTTGCAGCTTTATCCATATAAGCAGGCCCGATACCTTTTTTTGTCGTACCAATCTTATTGGTACCCTTTTCTTCTTCCTGTAAAATATCTAGCCTTAAGTGATATGGTAAGATTACATGTGCACGATTACTTATTCGTAAATTATCGGTGGAAATATTACGTTCATGCAAATAAGCTAATTCTTCCATAAATGCTTTCGGATCAATTACCATTCCATTGCCCAATACACAAATTTTATCATCGAAAAAAATTCCAGATGGGATTAAATGTAATTTGTATGTCACTTCATCAAATTTAATCGTGTGACCTGCATTGTTTCCCCCTTGATAACGGGCAACAACCTCGGCATTTTGCGATAGAAAATCAGTAATTTTACCTTTTCCCTCATCGCCCCACTGTGTTCCAACAACTACTACTGAGGACATAACGCACCTCCATTGATTATTATATGCTTTTAGTATGTAACAAAAATAGTTTATCAATTATTCGAAATGAAGTCAATTTAAAATACGAACAATAAAACTAAAATACTATATTTTGTTCGGATAAGATCAAAAGCACAAGCGTCCTTACAGGCTAAGTTCGCCACGTCCTTGAAAACAACACTTTTTCTACGCACGATGTTTTTTCAGGGAAACATTCCTTGTCCTGTGCTTCGTAGCATCCTATGGGCTGCTGAACATGGCTAATTCTATAATCATTCATATACTACTTTTCAAATTATAATTTCTTTACTTAATAAAAAAGGGCTGTTTCGCACGTATTTTTGCTTTTTCATCTTCATAGTTGATATAAATGCGACGTAACTTTTTCGTGGAATTGCTTTCTCGATATCGAGTGCTGTACAATTGCTTCGGCAGAACACTTCGCTTCCCGTGGGCACGGTCTCAGCCAGGGTACTACTTGAATCCCCTTCTAAGTTCCCTTGCGCCGAGGAAGCATAGTTCGAAGCGTTATTAGAAAACTTGGCATTCGGCATGCCTTTACGCGAATAAAAGTGAGGAGGCTGTGGTGCTGCCCCCGGAAAGGGAGTAATTTTCGGCAGCGGCGGATTAAGCTCTCATCATCGGACGATTGTTAGAAAGTACATTTCAGAATTAACCACGTCGCATTTTATATCTATTCTCTCAAAAGTAACAATCTTTATGAAAACAGCCTAAAAAAACAACCTAAATAGGCTGTTTTTTACTAAACTGGTACTGGTGGCGGTACATCGCTTTCTTGATAACGATGGTCTAAGTCAACGAATTTGTTATATTCCTTAACAAATGCCAACTCGACATTACCAATTGGACCATTACGTTGTTTAGAAATAATAATTTCAATGATGTTTTGTTTTTCAGACTCTTCGTCATAGTAATCATCACGATATAGGAATCCAACAATATCCGCATCCTGCTCAATACTTCCTGATTCACGTAAATCAGACATCATTGGTCGTTTATCCTGACGAGATTCAACTCCACGAGATAGCTGGGATAAGGCAATTAGCGGTACATTTAACTCACGTGCTAAAGCTTTTAATGAACGGGAAATCTCTGAAACTTCCTGTTGTCTATTTTCTTTAGAATTTGTACTACTTCCCTGGATGAGTTGTAAGTAATCTATTAATATCATACCTAAACCATGCTCCTGTTTTAAACGTCGGCATTTAGAACGAATTTCGTTCACCCTTATCCCTGGTGAATCATCAATATAAATTCCGGCATTGGATAAACTACCCATTGCCATTGTTAATTTACTCCAATCATCTGCTTGTAGGTTACCCGTTCGTAAACGTTGGGCGTCAATATTGCCTTCCGCACAAAGCATACGGGATACGAGTTGATCAGCACCCATTTCCAAACTAAATATAGCAACATTTTCATCCGTATTAACTGCTACGCTTTGAGCTACATTCAAGGCAAAAGCAGTTTTACCAACAGATGGGCGAGCTGCGATGATAATTAAATCATTTGCCTGAAATCCAGAAGTAATTTTGTCTAAATCACGGAAACCAGAAGGAACACCTGTTACGTCTGCGCTTTGATGATGTAATTGTTCAATGTTATCGTACACGTCAATTAACACATCTTTAATAGATTTAAATGCTCCTGAATTTTTACGTGCAGAAACCTCTAAAATATTCTTTTCCGCTTCATTTAATACATCTTCAATTTCGTCTTCTTTCATAAAGCCTGAGGTCACTATATCTGTTGCTGTTCGAATTAGTCTACGAAGTAATGCTTTTTCTTCAATAATTTTACTATAGTATCCGATATTGGCTGCAGTTGGAACACTGCCTGCTAGATCAGTTAAATACGAAACACCACCAACCTCGTCCAACATTTTTTCATTAGAAAGGGAGGTAGTGACAGTAACAAGATCTATTGGATCTCCTTTATCAGTAAGCTTCATCATTGTTTCAAATATCCGTTGATGACTTGTCCGATAAAAATCTTCAGGCATTAATAATTCAGATGTAGTTGAAAATGCTTCTGGTTCTAAGAATATAGCACCTAACACAGCTTGTTCAGCTTCGATGTTATGTGGTGGTGTTCGATCGTTAAAAAAATCACTCATGCCTTTTCCCCCTCCCTTTAATGAGGCTAGTATTGGTAAAAGATGCCCTACCGTTAAGATAGGGCCAACTCATATTCTTATTCTTACTTTTCTGAGACATGTACTTTTATCGATCCCTGTACCTCAGGATGTAGTTTCACTGGTACAGTTGTATATCCGAGTACTCGAATCGGTTGATCTAATTCAATTTTACGTTTATCAATCTTGTATCCTTGTTCTTTTTGCAAGGCTTCTGCTATATGCTTGCTTGTTATCGATCCAAACAATCTACCATTTTCTCCCGATTTAGCTTTAAGTTCAACCGTTAACTCCGCTAATGTATCTTTTAAGTTTATTGCTTCGTCCTTCTCTTCTTGCTCGAGTTTTTCATTTTTACGTTTTTTTGCCTGTAGTTCTACCATATTTCCTTGTGTAGCTTCTTTTGCTAAATTATTTTTTAGTAAATAATTACGTGCATAACCATCCGAGACGTTTTTAACGTCCCCTTTTTTGGCTTTTCCTTTAACATCTTTTGTAAAAATCACTTTCATTCGGTTTCTCCCCCTTCATAATATTCATCGAGAATGTCTCTTAACAATATTTCAGCATCATCGATTGTTGTATCTTCAATTTGGGTAGCTGCATTTGTTAAATGACCCCCACCGTTCATTTTTTCCATAATCACTTGAACATTGACATCCCCAAGTGAACGTGCACTTATACCAATTCTACCATCTTTTCGCTCTGAAATGACAAAGGAAGCACTAACTCCACTCATTGTTAAAAGCGTGTCAGCAGTTTGTGCGATTACAACAGGGCCAAATATTTCACCCGAGTCTGCTTTAGCAATAGCTATATTGTCACGATAAATTTGAGTCTTTTCAATTAACTTACTTCTTCTAATATATAAATCCAAGTCTTCTTTCATAAACTGTTGTACAAGTACGGTATCTGCTCCTTTTGATCGTAAATAAGAAGCAGCATCAAAGGTACGGGACCCTGTTCGTAATGTAAAACTTTTCGTGTCTACAATTATACCTGCCAATAACGCCGTTGCTTCAACCATTTTTAGCTTTAAACCTTTTGGTTGGTACTCTAGGAGTTCGGTAACTAATTCAGCAGTAGATGAAGCGTATGGTTCCATATAAACAAGGGTCGGATTCTCAATGAATTCCTCTCCTCGTCGGTGATGATCAATGACAACCTTATATTCTGTTTTCGTTAATAAACGTTCATTTGGTACCATGGATGGTTTATGTGTATCCACAACAACAATAAGGCTTCTGCTAGTCGTAATCGCTTCAGCATCTTCTGGATCAATAAAATGATCCCATATTTCTTCTTTTTGTTTAATTGCTTCCACAAGCCGATAGACACCCGTGTCTACATCCTCTGAATCAAAAACAATATGGCCTTCTACTTCATTTGTTTTAGCTATATTTAAAATACCAATAGCAGCACCAAGTGAATCCATGTCGGGTGACTTGTGCCCCATTATGATGACATTGTCACTTCCTTTAACAAGCTCTATTAATGCATGTGATATAACTCGAGCCCGAACTCGGGTTCGTTTTTCCATAGGATTAGTTTTTCCACCATAGAAACGGACTTTCCCAGAATCATCTTTAATTGCTACTTGATCTCCCCCACGGCCAAGCGCCAGGTCAAGACTTGATTGTGCTAGTTCTCCAAGTGTTGGCAAGTCCATATATCCATGCCCTATGCCAAGACTTAGTGTGACAGGAATATTCTGTTCAGCATTTAATTCCCGTACTTCATCTAAAATATCAAACTTTGTTTTTTCTAATTGTTGCAGAATTTCCTTTGTGCCAACCGCTAGAAAACGATCTTGTGAAGTACGTTTTAAATAAAGCCCTTGCTCATGAGACCAATTATTTAATACAGAGGTTACCTTTGAGTTTAATTGACTCTTAAGCGTATCATCCATGTTCTGTGTTATTTCCTCATAGTTATCTAAAAAGATAATAGCTATTACAGTCTGCTCATTATAATACAATGATTGTATTTCAGATTGTCTCGTACGATCGAATAAATAAAGTAAACGTTCTTCTTTTTTTATACTTGTCTGAAATTCATATCGATCGACTTGAATCCAGATCTCTTCCTTGTTCTCTTTAATCATTGGGATTAGTTCATCGGAAAGGATACTTAAAGGTTCACCAACCAGCGTGTCTTCTTCAGCAAATTTATTCATATATGGATTTGCCCATTCAATTTGATGTTCCTCGTTAAACAAAATGATCCCTATTGGCATTTCGAGTAATGCTTCCTCCCCCACTTTTTTAATTCGATGTGAGAGTGTTGATATATACTCTTCTGTTTTATTTAATAATGTTTTTTCTGATCGCATACTATAATAAAAAGATGCTACTAAAAAAAATGTCATTATTAACCCTAAAACCCATTGATAATACCAAATAACACCAAGCAAAATTATGGATAGTAAATAAATGATCCATAAATGACTGCTAAGTTTTGGTTTGTTTTGTAAATCTGGCATAAAATCAGCTCCTACTGCTTCACTCCACTTATTTTTTACCTTGAGTAATGCGCTCCCTCATGCCAAACCCCATATCGATAATACCGATAAGCCGCACAAGATAAAGCAGGAGAAATGGGAATAGTATGGTCAATATAATACTACCAACCGGTAATAACTTTGACATATTCTTATGGTGAGCATAAAAGAATATAAATGAAAAGCCTTGAATAGTTAATAACATTCCAACTAGCATAAGAATATTGTTTACACCCAAATATAACGTACTACTGGGATCGAGTTCAAAAAATGTAAATATAAGTGCAAAAAAGTAAATCCAGATCAGCGATACCGGAAGCTTTAATGTACGGAATGGTGGAAAATGAAGGTTTTTGTTTTCCAAACGATTAATAATCTTATAACTAAACCATTGGCTGATAAATGCCATTATGATCGCAATAAAAGCAATTCCAACCGGGATTAATTCCGTAATACTCATCATTTGTTCTTCAATTAACTCCAATTGCTCTTCCGTCTGATTGCCTAATCCTAGTTGATTCATAAGATCTTGACTTGTTTGCATCGATTGACTGAGCATTAGGTTAATCTCTTCAATCCAATTCACTTGAAATAGCAATTGGCTGAATACAAATATTAATAATAAACCGCCAACAAACCCTATTGTTCCGCGCGCCCACACTTCATATGCAGATAAACCACTGTGCATCGCACCTCCAAGCATAATACCACCCAAACCCATTAGAATGGTGATTGGCAAGGAAAATATAGTTCCAAATATTGCCGATAAAAAAAGTGTTGCCACAAACATTAATAGAGAAGATTTCCAATCATATCGAAAAGCAAATATAATGAAAGGAATAGGTAATAAAAATGTAGCAACTAATTCAATTAATGGTACAAAAAGCGCTATTAGTAATAACACGATATAAATTGCAGTTAACAGTGCTCCATCTGTTAGTTTTTTGGAAGCATTCATTTATTGTACACCTCGTTAGTTGTTTCATTCGTGATTATACAGAGTATTTATTTATATATCTCATTATAATATGATAACACGATTTTTGCCTAAATTGGTGTAGGAATTAGAGAAACTGTTTATTTCCTGGGTAATAAGTAAATAGAAAAAACGATAAAGATTTTAAAAAGTCATCAATTTTTCAATGTCTAAAAGCGATTTTATTTGTTATGTTTATTATAATGGAATAATAGCCATTATTTCACTATAACGAAGGATGAATAACAATGATTTTTTTAAACGCACTTTTACATAGTATAAAACTTCCGAATAAAAAGGCTATGTTTAAGCTTAACCGTGTCGGAATGGATATAACCGTAATATATATGTTTATCCTTATTGCTCTTGTTTCGATCCCATCATTAATCAATCGTTTAACAGCAACAAGTGGAGCAACTAACGATATGAATATACTTTTTTTACTTATCTACTTTTTCATTTTTTATTATCTCCCATTGGCTATAATGGTATTTATTATGTTATCTGTAATCGCATATATCGGTACTGGTATAGCCAAATTATTACGACGGAAGATCCGATTTTCAATACTCTGGAAAATGAGCGCATTTACAACTACTATTCCATTTTTGCTATACACTGTTACGGCACTTGTATTTACAGTTAATGATGTCTTTTTATGGATATTTTTATTATATACTATTGCTTTTTTAATTAAAATTATAACAGTATACCCTAAACGCAAGGTTCGCCCGCGCGTTAGTAATTAAGTTCTGATTAGTTTTATACAATACTCATCAAGGAGTCTTATGAATGAAGTATATTTTATTCTCTATATTATTATTTTCTATACTATCTTTAACAGCTTGTTCAAATCAAGACTCGCAAGAACCGGTTAATAAAAAAGAATTACTTATTTCTTCTGCAGCAAGTTTATCTAATGTAATGACTGAGCTTGTAGATACATTTGAAGAAAAAAACCCAACAATAACTATCAGCCTTAACTTTGGTGGGTCTGGTAAGTTGGCACAACAAATCCAGCAAGGCGCTCCCGTCGATGTATTTCTATCCGCTGATCAAAAGTGGATGGACATGCTTGATGAGAACCAATTAATTGTATCTGAATCCAGGGTGGAATTCGCAGAAAATGAACTTGTACTAGTTGGTAGTGGGGAAAATGATATAAAAGGCTATTCAGTCCAAGATATTGACTTCAACAGGTTTGATCAAATTGCCATTGGAAACCCTGACAGTGTTCCTGCTGGAAGTTATGCTAAAGAAGTGTTAGATTCTCTTGGGATTTGGGAAAACATTCAAGAGAAACTAATATACGCAAAAGATGTTCAGCAAGTTTTAACATACGTAGAATCACAAAATACGGATATTGGTTTTGTATATGAAAGCGATTTGTATAGTAGTGGGATAAATAAAATAACTACAATTGATCAGGATTGGTATTCCCCTATTGTTTATCCAGCAGCTATTATGGCAACAAGTAATGCATTTACAGAAGCCGAATCGTTCATTTCATTTTTGAAAACGGATCAAGCACAAGCTATATTACAGAATCATGGATTTTATAACTAGGCGGTTTTTCAATGAACTATACACCTTTTTTCTTATCATTAAAAATAGCAGGCATTGCTACCGTTATTGTATTTATATGTGGTATTGTGCTTGCCCGAATTTTATCCAGAAATAAATTTCCAGGAAAACGGATTGTTGAATCTGTACTCATGCTTCCATTAGTTTTACCACCAACGGTTGTAGGGTTTGGTTTACTATACGTATTTGGAAAAAACGGTCCGATTGGTGGATTATTATTAGACTTGTTTAATTTCCAGGTTGTATTTACATGGATTGGTGCAGTTATAGCAGCAATTGTTGTATCTTTTCCATTAATGTACCAAAGTGCTGCCGCTTCCTTTCAGAACTATGATAAAAATATCGAAAATGCTGCTTTAACCATGGGAGCTTCCAAGTGGAGAGTTTTCTGGACGATAACATTTCCATTAGCATGGCCTGGATTGTTGGCGGGCTTAGTATTAACTTTTGCTCGTGCGTTAGGCGAATTCGGAGCTACGTTAATGATTGCAGGCTACATACCAAATCAAACCGAAACAATACCACTTGCTATCTACTTTGCAGTGGAATCTGGAAATATGGAAGTAGCATTATTTTGGGTCATTAGTATTGTAATCGTCGGTTTTAGTGCAATATTGTGGTTGAATTGGTGGAGCGGGCGAAATATATTACGATTTACAAGTGATAATTGATTGGTGGTATGAATAATGCTCTCATTAGATATAACGAAACAGCTAGAATCGTCGTTTTCAATTGATATGAAGTTTGAAGTTGGTGAGGAAATTGTTGTCCTGTTTGGGCCATCTGGTGCTGGGAAAACAACTGTTTTGAATTGTATAGCTGGGCTTAGTCGCCCTGATGATGGATCGATTCAATTGAAAGAGCAAGTTCTCTTTGAAGCAAAACATAAACCAATCCCAATACATAAGCGAAACATTGGCTATTTATTCCAAGACTATGCTTTATTCCCACATATGACGGTTAGAAAGAACATCACTTACGGAATGAAAGATGAGTCGCTCATGAATTCTTTAGTAAAGACAGTTGGAATCGAACACATCCTAGACAGCTATCCTCGCCACATCTCTGGTGGGGAAAAACAACGAGTTGCTTTAGTTCGTGCATTGGCAACTAAGCCCTATCTATTGCTTCTTGATGAACCTTTCTCATCCTTAGATGATCAAACACGAAAAGAATGTCAAGATGAATTATTAAGGCTGCATACGATCTGGAAAATTCCTGTAATTGTGGTCACACATGATTATGAAGAGGCAATAAAACTTGGAAATCGAATTTTGAAGATGGAAAGTGGAAAAATAGTAAATGACTTATAGTTAAATAAGTCTGATTTCGCACGCAATGTTTCTTTTTCACCTTCATAGTTGATACAAATTGCAGCATAACCTCCGCTCTGGAAATACACTACGCGCACCTAGGCCTATCCTCCCACTGAAATCTTCGTGTATTTACGTCGCTGGTATAGCTTTCCCAATAAAATAACATCAATCATTTCGTTTTGTAGAAAACTGCCACTTTTATGGTGGTTGATTGGAGTAAAGGGCAGTCGACTCCTTCTGGGGGAACAGCACGTATCTGAAGACGCCCAAGCGGAGATCAATCCGGCAGTTACTTCACAATTTATACTTATTCTCTCAAAGCAACAATCTTTACGAAAACAGTCTTAAATAAATATCCTATTAAAGAAGCCTTCTTACTAGTATACAATACTACAAGAAGGCTCTTAGTTTTACTCTATTACTCGGATACAAACGGCAATAATGCCATTGTACGAGAGCGTTTAATTGCTTTTGTAAGCTTACGTTGATATTTAGCAGAAGTTCCAGTTACACGACGAGGAAGAATTTTCCCACGTTCTGAAATGAAACGTCTTAGTAGATCAACATCTTTATAGTCAATGTGTGTAATTCCGTTCGCTGTGAAGTAACACACTTTACGACGCTTTGCGCGTCCACGACGAGCTGCCATTAGAAACCCTCCTTTATTTTAGAATGGTAAATCATCATCTGATATATCGATAGGCTCTCCGTTATTCTTAAACGGATCCTCTTCGTTTCGGTTTTGATTCGTTTGGTTTTGGTTCTGGTTCTGGCTTTGACTTTGATTCTGGTTTTGGTTTTGCTGGAATCCTGATGTGTCCCCTCTACCTTGTGAGGAACCTTTTGATTCTAAAAATTGTACACTATCGGCAACAATTTCGGTTACAAAAACAGTTTTTCCATCCTGGCCATCAAATGTACGTGTTTGTACACGTCCATCGACACCTATCATACTACCTTTTTTCATATAGTTAGCCAGATTTTCAGCTGGTCTACGCCAAACAACACAGTTAATAAAGTCAGCTTCACGGTTTCCTTGCTGATTAGAAAAAGGTCGATTAACTGCTATGGTAAAGTTAGCTACAGCCACTCCGTTTGGTGTATAACGTAGATCAGGATCCTTCGTTAACCTGCCGACAAGCACGACACGATTTAACATCAGAACCACCCCTTATTTATTGATCTTCTTCTCGAATTGCAATATGACGAATAATATCATCAGAGAACTTAGCTAAGCGATCAAATTCATTAATTGCTTTTTCATCACTGCTGAAGTTAATGATTACATAATATCCATCACGATAGTCATTGATTTCATATGCAAGACGTTTCTTGCCTTTTTCATCAACTTTTTCAATCTCCGCGCCATTATCAGTTAGAATGTTGTTGAAACGCTCAATTAAAGCTGTTAGCGCTTCCTCTTCTATCTCTGGGCGGACGATATACATGATTTCGTATTTTCTCATCCGTTACACCTCCTTTTGGTCTAAACGGCTCTTTTTCTGGAAAAGAGCAAGGAGTAATCGATAGTAATTACTCACAATAGTGTATTATACCAAATCTTTTCTAAAAAAACAAGCATTCGAGGGATCCTTCTACGTTATACAAACTACCAATTCCTCAACCATAGTTACAGCCGTGAATTTTTTAGCAGATAAAAAAGTATAAAACTTTATTATCTGCATAAGTGCAATTAAGGCTTGGCGACTTGAGCATTTAATGGCTCTTAAACGTTACTAAACATTAAAACGAAAATGAATAACGTCGCCATCTTTTACAAAGTATTCTTTACCTTCTAATCGGACGCGTCCTTTTTCTCGTGCTTGTGCCATTGCACCAGCTTCGACTAAGTCATCATATGATACTGTTTCTGCTCGTATAAACCCTTTTTCAAAATCAGTATGAATGATTCCAGCAGCTTGAGGCGCTTTAATCCCCTTTCGGAATGTCCAGGCACGAACTTCTTGTTCACCAGCTGTGAAATACGTAGCTAAACCTAATAGACTATAGGAAGCTTTAATAAGTTGATCTAAGCCCGACTCAGCGATACCTAAATCATCTAGAAACATTTCTTTCTCTTCTTGCTCAAGCTCTGAAATTTCTTCTTCTATTTTTGCACAAATAACAATTACTTCTGCATTTTCTTTTGCTGCATATTCTTTTACCTTCTGCACGTTTTCATTGGCATCAGGATCAGTAATTTCTTCCTCACTTACATTAGCTACATACAACGTTGGCTTGCTTGTTAATAAGTGAAGCCCTTTTACTACTTTCCACTGTTCATCAGAAAATTCTAATGCTCGTACCGGCTTTTCTTCTTCTAGACCGTCTTTTACTTTAACAAGCATTTCTTGTTCTGCTAAAGCTTCCTTATCCTTTTGTCTCGCAAGTTTTTCAACTCGTTGAATACGTTTATTAACTGTCTCCAAGTCAGCCAAGATAAGCTCTAAATTAATGATTTCAATGTCATCAATTGGATCAATTTTACCGGACACATGCGTTATATTATCATCCTGGAAACAACGCACAACTTGGCAAATCGCATCCACCTGGCGTATGTGAGATAGAAATTGGTTTCCTAACCCTTCACCTTTACTTGCCCCTTTTACAATTCCTGCGATATCCGTAAATTCAAATGCAGTTGGAATTGTTTTCTTCGGTTTTACTAATTCTGTTAATTTATCTAAGCGATCATCTGGCACTTCTACAATTCCTACATTAGGGTCAATCGTAGCGAACGGATAATTCGCTGCTTCTGCACCCGCTTGTGTTATTGCATTAAACAATGTTGATTTTCCAACATTGGGAAGGCCGACAATTCCTGCTGTTAATGCCATGTAACTTTCAACTCCTTAAGGATTCCTACATATGAACGCGTTCGTCATACTAATTATAGATAGTAGATATTAAAATGACAAGCCAGTAAAAAGCAAAAATAGGCATTATTTAAATACCTATTTTTGCTCTTTACCCTATTATATTATCTTTTTCTAACTCTATATACTTCTATTTTACCATTTTTCGTGTAGGATAGTCTATTTTAACTAATTATTCTTCTGCTTTTTCTAGGACTTTTTTTAACTTTTTCGTAAAGTCTTTTCGAGGTATCATTACACTATGATCACAGCCTAAGCATTTTATGCGAACATCCATTCCCATTCGGACGATTTTCCAGCGGTTTTCCCCACATGGATGCTGTTTTTTCATTTGAACGACATCATTTAATCCAAATTCTTTTTCTGCCATTTGGTTTTCTCCTTTTTAATTAATTATCACGTTCTCTCTCCATCTCTAGTAAAGCATCTTTTCCTTCTTTTGAATACATAACGAGACGTGGTGAAGGAATTTCTATTCCTGCTTTATATAATTTATCCTGCATTTCTCTACGGATCATTCGCTCGCCTGCCCATTGATAGCCTGGAAGTGTATCTGCAATGACCCGAATGGCATAATGAGAGGCATCTAAGTTTTGTACACCAATCACTTCAGCGCCCCCTAAGATAAATTCATATTTACCTGGTAATGTACCTGCAACCTGCTCAATCACTTTTTCAGCATCTGCAACGTCACTTTCATATGGAATATTTATATCTACCACAGCAAGTCCATTATGAACAGAGTAATTTGTTACTTGTGTCACATTGCCATTTGGCAATACATGCAATTCGCCTGTCCAACTTAAAATTTTAGTTGTACGAAGTCCGATTTCCTCCACAGTACCTTCTATTCCAGAAGTAGCCACATAATCTCCTACAGAAAACTGATCCTCAAATATGATAAAGAATCCTGAAATGATATCTCTTACTAGGTTCTGAGCTCCAAAACCAATCGCTAGTCCGGCAACTCCTGCTCCAGCTAACAGAGCACCTATTTCAAATCCTAATACATTATCTAAAATCATAATGAAAGCTATGAAATAAACAACATATGCCACTACATTTTTAATTAATTTTTTCAACGTATTTTCCCGACGTGCTGTAATTCGAATTGGTCCACTTTTTCTGTTCTTAAAAAGTCTGTCTGTTAAGTTTCTACTAATTCGAACCAGTGTCAGAGCTATTATTATAATAAATATTATTCTAAAAAAACCTGCACCTAGTAATAGCCATAGATCTGGACCGGTAATGTATTCCCACAATTCTGTTAGTTGATTAGTAATTACATCCAAATTGTATACCTCCAGCTGCTTTTTCCACTCTCCTATATTATAAATAAATTTTACATCAATAGCTTCAGCAATGGAAGAGAAGTACACTAACTGTTTCATCTATCAGGATCTACTTTATTCCAAAATGGATAAAGAACCAATCGAGTTAATACATATAGGTTCAATATCCCATATACTGGGTATATGTAACCTACTAACGTTGAAAACCCTAAAGTTGTTAGTGGTATCATCATGGATAGCATGATAACTACCAATAACCATAATGGGAATTTGGAAATACTTTGTAACCTGGTAACTAAACCCAGTATCCCCGAAGCAGCAGTTGTAAAAATCGCAAACCATAGAAGAATGGACATAAATATAAGCATTTCTAATGGGTAATGCTTTAATATTGCAAATAAAGGGATCTCATATAATAATATTTCCTCTGATATTTGTATAAGGCTATTGTTATAGATATACGATATAACACCTAGTATAAGTCCACTACCGATACATGCAATCCATATTTCATATTTGGAACGGACCTTGTTTCCTATTGCACCTAGCACTGCCACAAGTGGCAATATATTTAATGCTGTGAATGGAAATGCTGCTGTCCAGTTACGTTGCTCCTTCCAATGGGAAAACAAGGCTAATTCTTGATCATATGTAAATAATAGTAGTATATAAATTAACCCACCTAGTAGTAAAGGTAATATAAATTGATTGATAACTAATAAACCACCTATACCCTTTACAAATAAAATTATGAGTGCAACAACTATAATAGATACTCCCCACCAATAGGATAGGTTAAAGGCTTGTCCTGTAGCCCCACTCCCTGCAATCATAACCACTGTTGTTGTAAATAAATATAAAAAAATCATCACATCAAACAAACCAGTTAATTTAACACCTACAATTTCCTGTAGTACCGGCAAATAGTGACTAGAATTTTTATTATAACTAACCGTCATAATAACTGTACATGATACAGAAAACAAGATTACAAATAATAATATAGCTAGTCCACTTTCATGACCAAAAAATTGCCACAGTTCACGACCCGAAGCATAGCCAGCGCCTATTGTTGTACCAATAATTAAAAACATCCATTTAAAACCCGATTGCAGCATTGGATTTCCTCCATCATTTTTTATTAAGTATGTATAGAACCAAAATTTTATCCGTATACTTATACCAATATGTTTATGGAGGCAAAGCTATGAATCTAATGAATCGTTTTACATCAAAAAATGAAAATTTCCGTATGCTACATACCGATCTAGACCTTATAGAAAATATGAGTAATAAACTTATTTCATGGCTTCCAGAATTCCCACGAGAATATATTGTTGTTTGTATTGGCACTGATCGATCAACAGGTGATGCCTTAGGCCCTTTAACAGGCTCTTACCTAGAAGAAAAGAACCCTAAGCATATTACAGTATATGGAACGTTAACAGATCCTGTCCACGCTAAAAATCTAGAACAATATATATCTTTAATAAACAGTCAGCATCGAAACCCTTATATTATAGCGATCGATGCTTGTTTAGGAAAAACTACTTCTGTAGGCCACCTTATTGCGGGAGTAGGACCTTTAGAGCCGGGGTCAGCATTTAATAAGCCTCTCCCACCCATTGGTGATATTCATATAACTGGTGTGGTAAATGTGAGTGGATTCATGGAGTTTTCCGTTTTACAAAACACTCGATTATCGATTGTAGTTGAGATGGCAAAGAAAACCGCTGCAATTCTAGAGGTAATTGATAAACGAATGAATTTTACACACTCTCTTCCAGCTGTAATTCGCCCTCAATCTATCAAACAAACTTCGGTTGAATAATTGTTCCTTTGCGTCCCAAATGATTAGAGGTGTCTTGTGAAATCAGAAAATCCGGCTTACCTACAAACCTAAATGTTGAAAAACCAAGTTGCACTTATGTAGATAAAAAAGTTTTATACTTCTTATCTACTAAAAAATCTACTCCCTTTAATAGGAGTAGATTTAATATTATATTAGGCTATTTTCGCACGCATTGTTGCTTTTTCATCTTCATAGTTTATATAAATTAAGACGTAACTTACCACTCTGGAAATACACTACGCTTTTCGCAGCGAAAATCAACCCAGCAGTTACGTTGTAATTTATATCTATCCTCTCAAAAGCAGCCTTATATTATTAATTGATATATATAATAGATGAAACCAACAGTTATAATAGCTGGCAATAGATTACCAACACGTATTTGAGTGAGTTTTAATAGATTTAAGCCAATTGCTAAGATAAGAAGCCCGCCGACTGCTGTAAGCTCTATAATCAATCCGTTTAAAAAAGTATCTGGTAACCATTTTTCTATTTGTGTTGCTAAAATGGCAATTGCCCCTTGATAAAGAACAACAGGTACTACGGAAAATATCACTCCAAAACCTAATGTTGTAGTTAATACTAGTGCTACAAAGCCATCAATTACACCCTTCGTAATTAATATCTCATGATCTCCTCTTAACCCACTATCGAGCGCACCTAGGACTGACATAGCACCTATAACGAATATTAATGAGGCTGTAATAAATCCTTGCGCAACACTAAAATTTGATTCCTTAGTGGTGAATTTGCTACCGATCCAACCGCCGATTCGATTTAAACCCTCTTCTAATTGAACAAACTCACCTACTATAGCACCTGTTAATAGACTTAATAGAACAACAATGATAATTTCAGTTTCAAATGCCATTTGTAAGCCAATTAATATTACAGCTAATCCGATACCATGCATGACTGTTTCCTTAAACTTATCTGGTATTTTCGTGAAAAATAGTCCAATTAAGCTACCTACTATTATACATATTCCATTTACTAGAGTTCCAAATAAAACCATTGCTGCATCTCCTATGTCTAAATATAATGTCATTTTCACCTTTTTTATAGCTAACTGCCCATACTTTCCCCTAGTAGATCAACTATTTCAGGTAAATATTTGCATGTAGTATTATAATTGTTTCACGTGAAACATTGTATCATACCTATTAAACTTTCTACTACCATACTTAATTCTATTAATTGTTCTTAAAGCTGTTTTCGCAGGAATTGTTACTTTTTCTCTTTATAGTTAATATATTGCGACGTACTGCCAGGTTGATTTCCGCAGGTACGGATTCAACCCTCCAAAGCGGAAAAACATCGCTGTGGCGACTTCAGACACGTGCTGTTCCCGCAGGACAAGGAAGACTACGAAAGCAACACTTCGAACGAAGAAAATGCGTATGCATTTTCGAGGAGTCGACTGACCTCCGCTCCAATCAACTATCATAAAGTGAAATTTATGTAATAAAAATGAAATGAAAGCTGTTGTTTTATTATAGAAACAATAGCAGTGGCGGAAATACACGAAGACTCCTTAAAAATACAGATCAATTTTTTGCGTGCGATGTAATGTTGCCGGAGCTTTCCTTGTCCTGTGGGGTGATAGGCATAGGTGAGACATCAAAGTGCTTCAGCCGCCCTAAGGTGCGCGCAGTGTATTTTCAGAGCGGTAAGTTACGTCGCAATGTATATCTATTGTCTCAAAAGCAACAAACTTTACAAAACAGCCTTTCTTAAAATACTAAATTGTTTCACGTGGAACATTCAGCTTGAAGAAAAGACTGTCATAAAGGATCACCTTTTGACAGTCTGATTACAAAACTACTTTTCTAACACTTCTATTATTCTTTCTAAATCATCGTTTGTATAAAACTCAATTTCAATCTTACCTTTTTTCTTCCCACGTTGAATAGACACCGCAGTGCCAAGTCTATCTCGCAAAATAGATTCTCTCTCTTGTAAGAATATATCTTTTTTAGGCTTTTCCTTTTTCTTTTCGGGTTTAGCATTTAATTGAACAATTATTTGTTCAACTTGACGAACATTCAGCTTTTCCTGTCTAATCTTATTAACAAAAGGAAGTACTTTCCCCTTCTCTTTTATACCCAATAAAGCTCGACCGTGACCCATGGAAAGTTCACCATTATTAATGTAGGCAACCACTTGATCAGGCAAAGATAACAAACGTACTATATTAGCAATGTGTGATCTACTTTTCCCTAAACGTTTGGATAATTCATCCTGAGTAATATTTAATTCATGCATTAAATTTGCGTATGCATGAGCCTCTTCAATTGGTGTTAAGTCTTCTCTTTGAAGATTTTCTAATAGTGCTAGCTCCATCATTTTTTCATCTGAGAGCTTTTTTACAACTACAGGGACCTTTTCTAAACCTGCTTCCTTTGCAGCTCGGAATCTTCTCTCCCCTACAACTATTTCATACCCTTTAATGCTTTTGCGTGCAATTAATGGTTGAATAATACCATACTCAAGAATAGAATCTTTAAGTTCCTCAATTGCATCTGCACGGAAGGTTTTCCTTGGTTGATAAGGATTGGCTCTACACTCACTTATTAGAACTTCTTGAATTTCATCACTTTCTTGTTCCTCTACTTCTGGAAAAAAAGCATTAATTCCTTTACCTAACCCTCTCGCCATTGGTCATCACTTCCTTCGCTAATTCAAGATATACTTCTGCACCTTTTGACTTTGGATCATATGTAATAATAGGTTCTCCATGACTAGGTGCTTCACCTAAACGTACATTTCTTGGTATAACAGATTTATACACTTTATCCTGGAAATACTTTTTGACTTCTTCTATCACCTGAATGCCTAAGTTCGTACGAGCATCCAGCATTGTCAATAATACACCCTCTATCATTAAATCTTTATTCAGGTGTTTTTGTACTAAGCGAATTGTGTTTAATAATTGGCTTAAACCTTCAAGTGCATAATACTCACATTGTACAGGAATTAGTACAGTGTCTGCCGACGTAAGAGCATTAATGGTTAACAATCCTAATGAAGGAGGACAATCTATAATAATATAATCATATTTTTCTTTGAGACTCTCTAGTGATTTTTTAAGGCGAATTTCCCGTGAAATAGTTGGTACTAATTCTATTTCAGCACCTGATAATTGGATAGTTGCTGGTATTATGTCTAAATTTTCTACTTCTGTAGGTACACAAACTTCCTCTGCCGGAAGGTCTTCTACCAATACATTATAGATGCAACTACTCATATCAGCTTTATTAATTCCAACTCCGCTAGTTGCATTACCCTGTGGGTCGATGTCTACAACCAATACTTTGTTATTCAAATGGGCAAGGCTTGCGCTTAAATTTACCGAAGATGTTGTTTTTCCTACGCCACCCTTTTGATTTGCAATGGCTATTATTTTTCCCATGCTTTCACCTACCTCTCAGAGTGCTTTTGTTATCACCTTCTATAGTGACCTGATTCTATCATTTTGTGATTAAAAACTAAAAATAGCATGTGAAAACTCATATACCATTTATTTTATCACTTTTTTGACAAAAAGATCTATAAAAAGTGCCTATTGTTATAAAAAAGTAATGATCTGTGCAATATATGCTGAATTTTTGGGAAAAATATTGTTTTGAAAGTACATGACCATAAAATACTAGATTGATTATAAAGAAGGAATCTACTTTAATAGGGTATTTGTGCTAAAATGCCCATCTTATATATGAAAGATGGGCATTTTACTTCGTTAGTAATATTAAAGTATTATTTCTTCTTCGGTATTTTAATTGTGAATTGGTAGTAATCGTCTAAATCTTCTTCAGCAGTTTCAACATCGATACCAGTATCTGAAACCATTGACAAGGATTGTCTAATCGTATTCATTGCTATCCTGATATCTTTGTTTACTCCTTTTAATTTAGGACGTTTTTTCTTTTTATCTTCCTTTGGATCCTCTAACTTCGAAATAAGGTCCTCTGTTTGTTTCACATTTAAATCGTTTTCAATTATTTCATTTAATACTTTCAACTGCTTTTCAGCATCCTTAATTCGTATCATTGCTCTTGCATGTCTTTCCGTAATTGATTTATCAAGAATAGCATGCTGAACACTTTCTGGAAGCTTCAACAAACGGAGCTTATTTGCAATAGTTGATTGGTTCTTTCCTAAACGTTGTGCTAACGCTTCCTGTGTTAAGGAGTGAAGGGTCAGTAATTGTGCATATGCTGTTGCTTCTTCTATGACGGATAATTCTTCTCTTTGAAGGTTTTCTATTAGCGCAACAGATGCAGTCTCCGTATCTGTCATCCCACGGACAATAGCTGATATTTTTTCCCAGCCTAATAATTGAGCAGCTCTCCATCTTCGTTCACCAGCGATTAGTTCATAGGAGTCATCTTCTAATTTCCGAACAACAATAGGTTGAATCATTCCATGTGTATGTATCGTTTGGGCTAGTTCTTTTATTTTGTCCTCATTAAATAAAGATCTTGGCTGGTATCGGTTAGGTTCTATTATTTCAACAGGAATTTGCATTACCTCGTCCGGATGATAAGTTTCCTCATCTGACACAGAATCCCCTTTTTCACCTTTTCCAAATATACGGTTTAATGGACGTACCATCGTAAACACCACCTTAATTTCGCCTCATAATACTGATAAAAGTTGTTACAAGAGTTGAAAAGATAAGAAATTTAAAATTGTTTCACGTGAAACAATCTATTAATCTATGTACAAAGTAACCCTTAAGGATTATATAGGTACGTGTTGCATAAAACGTTTCTGATCTTATTTTACCATATATTCCATTATAAAAGTATCTATAAGTCATATATTTAGACGAACTCATATTATAGCATTTAATACGAGTATACAAAAATGTAAGCATTAGAAAAAGCAGCTATTCCTATTTAATACAATAGCTAACATTTTCTAACACTCACCTATTAAACAGCTATAAACTTATTGGACTCTTATTTGGAGTGCCAGCTTTTCTCGGATATTTCCTTGGTGTTTTTCTTCTTTTATCAATCTGTACTATAGTTCTTTCACTATTTTCTTCAGGCAAAGAAAATGTATGAACTGTCCGAAGTTCTCCACCTAAGATTTCTATTGCAGGTTTAGCATCTTGTAATTCCTCATCTGTTTGTGATCCCTTCATCGCAATAAAAACACCATTCTTTTTAACTAATGGTAAACATAGTTCAGATAGAACAGACATTCGTGCAACTGCTCTTGCTGTAACAACATCATAAGATTCCCTAAAGTCATGATTATTTCCAAAATTCTCCGCTCTATCGTGATAAAATGCTACACCTTGCAGATCTAACTTTGATGCTAAATGATTAAGAAAACCAATACGCTTTTGTAGAGAGTCCACGATCGTTACACGTAGATCTGGATAACATATCTTTAATGGGATGCTGGGGAAACCTGCCCCAGCACCTACATCACAAATAGTTAACTCCTCAGAAAAATCATAATAAAAAGCAGCAGATATACAATCATAAAAATGCTTTAAATACACATCTTCTTCAGATGTAATAGCTGTTAAATTGATTTTTTCATTCCACTCTACTAGCGTATTGAAATAAATTGCAAACTGATCAATTTGTTTTTCATTAAGTTCGATACCTTTATCCTTCAGTTCACTTATAAACTGTTCTTGGTTCATAGATAGGTGTTCTCCTTGTTATTAATTAGCGACTCTTGCGATCTTACCTTGCTCAATATATACAAGTAGAATAGAAACATCTGCTGGATTAACACCAGATATTCGGGATGCTTGACCTACTGAAAGTGGTAGGACTTTCTTCAATTTTTCTCTAGCTTCATTAGCAATTCCACTTATATCATTATAATCAATATTTACTGGAATTTTCTTATCTTCCATTTTAAGCATTCTTTCTACTTGTTCGTTCGCCTTTTTAATATAACCCTCATACTTTATTTGTATTTCGACTTGTTCTCTTACATCTCTTGCTAATTCATTGTTTGGTTCTATTACTTTTTCAAGTAGGTCGTACGAAATTTCAGGACGTTTTAAAAGATCATAAGCTTTAACAGCTTCTTTTAAAGGAGTTGCTTTTGCTTCATCCATCATTTCTTGTACATGGTCTTCTGGTTTAATAACAATTTTCGCTAAACGTTTTTTCTCTTCTTCTATGAAACGTTTTTTCTCAACAAATTTATTGTAACGTTCATCGGAAATTAACCCAAGCTTGTACCCTGTTTCTGTTAAACGCAGATCCGCATTATCATGGCGCAATAGTAAGCGGTACTCCGCACGTGAAGTTAATAATCGATAAGGTTCATTTGTTCCTTTTGTTACCAAATCATCAATTAGAACACCAATATATGCTTGTGAACGATCTAAAATAAGTGGATCTTTTCCAAGCACTTTTGCAGCAGCATTAATTCCAGCCATAATTCCTTGTGCTCCCGCTTCTTCATAACCAGACGTTCCATTAATTTGTCCTGCTGTAAATAATCCAGGGATATTTTTCAATTCTAATGTTGGCCATAATTGAGTCGGTACTACTGCATCATATTCAATTGCATAACCCGCACGCATAATTTCAGCATTTTCTAAACCTGGTACTGTTTTAATCATTTCGTGCTGGATATATTCAGGAAGTGAAGTGGATAGACCTTGCACATAAACTTCCTCTGTGTCACGTCCTTCAGGCTCCAAGAAAACTTGGTGACGTGGTTTATCGTTAAATCGGACAATCTTATCTTCAATTGATGGACAGTAACGAGGGCCAGTACCTCGCTTCATTCCAGAATACATAGCAGATAGTGCTAAGTTATCGTCAATAATTTTGTGCGTAAATTCATTGGTATAGGTTAACCAACAAGGAATTTGATCTGTAATATATTCTGTTGTTTCATACGAAAATGCCTGTGGCTTATCATCACCTGGTTGAATTTCCGTTTTTGAATAATCAATCGTATGACTATTTACGCGCGGTGGTGTACCTGTTTTAAATCTAGTTATTTCTACACCAAGATCTTCTAGGTGTTCGGAAAGTTTTACAGATACGCGCTGATTATTTGGACCGCTCTCATATTCCAAATCTCCCATCAGCACTTTACCACGCATAAATGTACCAGTCGTTACGATGACAGATTCAGCATGGTATGCGGCCTTGGATTCTGTGATAACCCCTTTACATACGCCATCTTCCACGATTAATTCATTAACCATACCTTGTCTTAGCGTTAGGTTCTCTTCGTTTTCGATAATGTTTTTCATTTCTTTAATATACATAGGTTTATCTGCTTGAGCACGTAATGCTTGTACTGCAGGTCCTTTTCCTGTATTTAACATGCGCATTTGGATGTGTGTTTTGTCGATTACTTTCGCCATTACACCACCAAGTGCATCAATTTCACGAACAACGATACCTTTTGCAGGCCCTCCAAGTGACGGATTACACGGCATAAAGGCAATCATATCTAAATTCAACGTCAGCATCAATGTTTTGGCGCCCATTCTTGATGCAGCAATTCCAGCTTCAACACCAGCATGGCCAGCGCCAATAACAATTACATCATAATGTCCTGCATCATATACCATCATTTTTCATCCTTTCTATTTATATTATTCATTCATTTATTTTCCTAAGCAAAATTGCGAGAACAATTGATCGATCAAGCTATCACTAGCAGTATCTCCAATAATCTCACCTAAAAACTCCCACGTTCTTGTTACATCAATCTGGATAATATCCAGTGGCATTTTCATCTCTAAACTTCCCATAGCATCTTCTAATGCTTGTTTTGACTGTTTAAGCAGTTGGATGTGTCGCACATTGGAAACATAGGTTAGATCACCTGTATCAATTTCACCAGCAAAAAACGTAGTCGCTATAGCTGTTTCGAGTTCGTCCACTCCTTCTTCCTCAATTAAAGAAGTAGTTACAACAGGATTCCCCTCAGCTAATTGCTTTACTTTTTCTAAATCCAGTTTTTTTTCTAGATCTGTTTTATTAATGATGACAATATATTCAAGTCCCTGAACTGCTTCAAAAAGCTTAACATCTTCTTCTGTCATTTCATCATTATTGTTTAAAACAAATAAAATTAGATCCGATTCTTTTAACACTTTTCGAGAACGTTCGACACCAATTTTCTCCACAATATCCTCAGTTTCTCGAATTCCTGCTGTATCAACTAAACGAAGCGGTACTCCACGTACATTTACATATTCCTCAATAATATCACGTGTCGTCCCAGGTACTTCGGTTACAATTGCTTTATTTTCCTGTACGAGTGTATTCATTAAGGAAGATTTACCAACGTTTGGGCGGCCAATGATAGCCGTTGCTAACCCTTCACGTAATATTTTTCCCTGTTTAGCAACCTGTAATAAATTTTCAATCTCGGCATGGACTTCTTTTGTCTTTTCGCGCATCATTTCATGTGACATCTCTTCAACGTCATCATATTCAGGGTAGTCAATATTAACCTCAACATGTGCAACTGTTTCTAATAATTCTTGACGTAAACGCTGAATTAATGCAGATAACCTTCCATCCATTTGCTTTAGTGCAACAGACATGGCTTTGTCCGTCTTTGCACGTATCAAATCCATTACTGCTTCGGCTTGTGATAAATCAATTCGTCCATGCAAAAAGGCACGCTTGGTAAATTCACCTGGTTCAGCTAATCTGGCACCCTTTGCTAGCAAAATTTCTAATACCCGATTAACGGTTACCAAGCCACCGTGACAGTTTATTTCAACAATATCTTCACGTGTAAACGTCTTTGGAGCACGCATCACCGAAACCATTACCTCTTCAGCAATTTCTTTCGTATCAGGATCCATAATTTTCCCATAATGCATCGTATGGGATTCCACATTTAAAAGATCTTTCCCCTCGAAAAGTTCTGCTGCGATCGCTATTGCTTCTGGACCACTTAATCGAACAATCGAAATTGCTCCTTCACCAATTGGTGTGGATATCGCTGTTATTGTATCTGTTTCCAATTTACTCACCTCCATCATCTTTTTTTATTATTATATTTAAACGAAAACTTACTTTTATTTTTATCGTCACTAACTTAATAGAATATCACAATTCTATTCAAAAAGAAAGTTATCCACAGAAATAAAAATTCTATTAAAAAAATTCTATTATCCACATGTGAATAAAAGAATTTTACTATAACATATGTTATTAACAATTATAAACTTGGTTCTTCATAATAGTTGTCCACAGGCACTGGAGCTACATGAGATTTCTCAAGGCTAGGTGTATCCTTTTGACCTACTTGGTAAATGGCAGATCCTACAATATCTGCTACATCTTTAGAAATTATCCTTATTCACGTAATCAACAATGCCATCCTCGGAATGATGCCCTCGGCTTGAGTCTCCGGAGGGTCTAGGCACTGGCCGATGAAAACGCCACATCCTTGAATAAGAAAAACGCTTTTTCTGCGTGCAATGCTTTTTCAGGGAAGCTTTCCTTATCCTGCGGGAAAGCGAAGACGCTAAAGACCCCACAGGGAGCGGTCTTTGCGAGCGAGGAGGCTCAGCGCGAGCCCGCGGAAAGTGATAGTATTTTTCCGCAGCGGTAACAGAGCACTGATCGTGTTTTCAAGTTACGTCGCGATTTATATCAACTATGAAGATAAAAACAACAAGCGTGCGAAAACAGCCTAATAGTAAAAGCCCCCTAGTCTCCTAGAGGGCTTTCATCAATATTCAAGTTTATGGTTTTATCACAATATGCCTATGTGGTTCCACACCATCAGAATATGTGGAGATCTCTTTATTACCCTGCAGAGCACTATGAATAATTTTCCGTTCATATGCTGGCATTGGTTCCAGAGCAACTTTTTTATTTAAACGAACTGCTTTATCAGCCATTTTTAATGCTAAAGATTCCAGGGTTTCTTTTCTGCGTCCCCGATATCCTTCTGCATCAACAGTTACTGTATAAAACTGATTCCCATCTTTATTCAGCGTTAAATGAACTAAATATTGAAATGCATTTAACGTTTGTCCTCTTTTACCAATTAAGAGCGCAATTTTTTCACCTGATAATTCAAAAGTAACATGATTATCTTCTATAGTTGTAGCTATTTCTACATCCACGTTCATATTCTTTGTTACTTCTTGGATATATTTTTCAGCTTGCTGGATTTGGTTTTTGGCTATTTTTACTGTAACAATAGCACGCTTTGTACCAAACAATCCTAACAGCCCTTTTTTCCCTTCATCAATTACATCAATCTCTACTTGGTCCCTAGTTGTGTTTAACTGCTCTAATGCTGATTGGACCGCCTCTTCAACAGTTTGTCCACTAGCAGTTATTTCTCTCACTTTTTCTCTCCTCCAGTATTGGCGTTTTTCATCATTGGTTTTCGAATGAATAAAGTTTGAGCAACCATAAAGATGTTACCTACTACCCAGTAAAGTGCTAATGCAGATGGGAAGAATACGGCAAATACACCAATCATAATTGGCATTACATACAGCATAACCATCATTTGTGGATTCTGTGCTGCCGGACTACCTGCCATCATTAATTTTTGCTGTAGGAATGTAGCACCACCAGCTACCAACGGTAAAATAAAGTAAGGATCTGCAACACCTAATTCAAACCATAAGAAACTATGTGTTTTAATTTCACTTGTTCGCATAATCGCGTGATACATTGCAATTAAAATTGGCATTTGTACAAAAATTGGTAAACACCCGGCTAATGGATTTACACCATGCTTTTGAAACAGTGCCATTGTTTCTTCTTGCAATTTCTTTTGTGTATTGGCATCTTTTGAACTATGCTTTTTCTGAATTTCTTTAAGTTCTGGTTGAATATCCTGCATTGCTTTTGAGCTTTTTAATTGTTTTACGTTTAATGGTAAAAGTACTAAGCGAATAATGATCGTTACAATGACTATAGATAAACCATAATTTTCGTTAAACAATTCAGCAAAGTAAGTAATTAACCATGACATTGGCATTACAAAATACTCATTCCAAATCCCAGTACTTTCTTCAGTTATTGGCTCATTTATTTCAGTACAACCTGAAAGTATTGCTAGTAATCCCATTAGCATTACAAGCAATAAAACTTTTTTACGCAATTTGTTTCCTCCTAACAGACAAACCCTCATACATGTATTTTAGCATTAAACTTATAAAAGTTTCTATATAAAATCATTAATTGATTATTTTTTTTTAAGTAGTCTTTCTTTATATAATAAATGTATTAAACTCTTTTTAATTTGATGAAAATCCATATCTTTAGTAGGCTGACGTGCAATAATGACGATATCATATGGGAATCTTATCTCATCCTCTAATTCCTGAAAAGACTGACGCAAATATCGTTTGATTCGATTTCTAGTAACTGCATTACCGATTTTTTTACCAACTGAAAGCCCAATTCGAAAATGTGTTTGTTCTGGTTCTCGAACATAATAAATGACAAGCTGCCTATTAGCAAATGTTTTCCCATTTTTGAATACATATTGAAAAGCTTCATTTTTCTTAATACGAAATTCCTTTTTCATTTCCATCACCTTACGATCTAATCAGAACTTCTTATGTAAAAAATAAGCAGTGTAACTCATAACAATTCAACACGAAATAATATGAGCGACACTGCTAGTAGTCTAGAAAAAAGACCACTGACATATTTCAGTGGCCTATGCAGACAATACTTTTCTTCCTTTACGACGACGACGAGCTAAAACTTTACGTCCGTTTTTTGTGCTCATACGCGTACGAAAGCCGTGTACTTTTTTACGTTTACGATTATTTGGTTGAAACGTTCTTTTCATTTATCATGCACCTCCCAAAAGGAATAAAAAATAAATTAAAATATCTATTCAATAGACAGTCTAAGTAATTATACGTAAAACATGCTCTTTCTGTCAACTCTCTATGAAAAATCGTTATCCACAGCCTTCCTTCATAACTTTTCACCAAATTTTTTCTATCCACAACACATATCGACAAGATACTCACAAAATATAGTGGTGTGGATAAATATTGTCTACAACCGATAGAAATTGTGGATAAGTGTCGAAAATTCATTGCACCTTCCCTCTTTTTTTGGTATTATTATTGTGTTTTAATATGTGAACAAGTTATAAACTAAAAATAGTTACCCACAATCTGTGGATAACCTGTGGATACTTGCTAACACTCTGTTTAAATGTTTATTAACAACAGTGTGGATAACGTATATAACTTAAGTAATACATAGGTACGCCCGTGTTTTTTATCCACACATTGCTATATTGTTTATTTTTTCTACTAGCATTTCTAGCTTGATATATGCTAGTTTTTAATCTATGACTTATCTTTTTGTATTATGTTAAAAACGACATGAAAAAGATTTTCTTTCCGAAGTTTAATTGTCTAAGTGCCTTTCCATCTCCCCATTGATCAGGAAGATTGAGAGAGGCTTTTTCTATCATCTATATACCGAAAGGGGTGAAGCTAGTTTGGAAAACATTGAAGAATTATGGACAGCCACATTAGAAAAAGTCGAAGAAAAAATTAGTAAACCAAGCTTTGATACGTGGCTAAAAAATACACAAGCAGAGTCTCTTGATGAAGATTCATTAATCATATCTGCTCCAAATGAATTTGCCAGAGATTGGTTAGAAGGACGTTATACCAATTTAATTTCTGAAGTTCTGTCCGATATAACAGGTGCAAATTTAACGATTAAATTTATTATTCCAGAATCAAATACACAAGTTGATGAAATTAACGCAGCACCTAAAACGATGTCGAATGTACAAGACAACCAAAACTCAGAATCACCAAAAACGATGTTAAATGCGAAGTATACATTTGATACGTTTGTAATTGGTTCAGGAAATCGCTTTGCTCATGCTGCTTCACTTGCTGTAGCAGAAGCACCTGCAAAAGCATATAATCCATTATTTATTTATGGGGGTGTTGGTCTAGGCAAAACACACTTAATGCACGCAATTGGCCACTATGTTCGTGATCATAATCCCAATGCAAAAGTTGTTTATTTATCTTCAGAAAAATTTACAAATGAATTTATTAATTCCATCATGGACAATAAAGCAACTAACTTTCGCAATAAATACCGTAATGTGGATGTACTACTAATTGACGACATTCAATTTTTAGCTGGAAAAGAACAAACACAAGAGGAATTTTTCCATACATTTAACACATTGCATGAAGAGAGTAAACAAATAATAATTTCTAGTGACAGACCACCTAAAGAGATTCCAACTTTAGAAGATCGCTTAAGGTCACGTTTTGAATGGGGTTTAATTACCGACATAACGCCACCGGATTTGGAGACACGTATTGCTATTTTATCGAAGAAAGCTAAAGCAGAAGGATTAGATATTCCTAATGAAGTAATGCTTTATATTGCTAATCAAATTGATACGAATATTCGTGAACTAGAAGGTGCATTAATTCGTGTTGTTGCATACTCATCATTAGTTAACCAGGATATTGATGCATCTCTAGCAGCTGATGCGTTAAAAGACATTATTCCTAGTAGCAAACCTAGAGTAATAACGATTAAAGGTATCCAGGAAGTTATCGGTGAAAAGTACAATATTAAGTTTGAGGACTTTTTAGCTAAGAAAAGGACGAAATCTATTGCTTTTCCAAGGCAAATAGCCATGTATCTATCAAGAGAACTGACAGATTTTTCACTTCCTAAGATAGGAGAGGAATTTGGTGGGCGTGATCATACAACTGTTATTCATGCACACGAAAAAATCTCCAAAATGATGGAAAATGATTCATCATTAGATAAAGAAATTGAAGAAATTAAAGAACAACTGAAAAGTTTTTAAAGTTATCCACCTGTGAATAGTCTGGATAACTTGACCATACTTGTGCACAATCTATCCACAAGCTCACAAACTGGTTAATCTAACTCAAAAATGAGTTATCCACATAATCACAGGCCCTATTACTATTATTACTATATTTTTATATATAAAATATATATATATGTAACTTCCACTAGGAGGAAATATTTCATGAAATTCATTATTCAACGTGATCAATTAATTGCAAGTGTACAAGATGTAATGAAAGCAATATCTTCCCGAACAGCTATTCCCATTTTAACTGGAATGAAAATTGAAGCTAGAAGTAACGGAATAACATTAACAGGTAGTGATTCTGATATATCAATTGAATCCCACATACCGACTGAGGAAGATGGCATTGTAAATATTGAGGATATCGAGGAAGGTAGTATTGTTTTACAAGCTAAATACTTTCCAGATATTGTTCGAAAACTACCAGAAAAAACAATTGAAATTGAATCAGATTCCAATTTAAAGGTAACCATTCGATCAGGAAAAGCAGAATTTAATTTGAATGGTCAGGACGCAGAAGAATACCCACAACTACCTAAATTACAATCGGATGATAGTTTTAAAATACCTACGGATCTTTTGAAAAGTTTAATTAAACAAACGGTGTTTGCGGTTTCAACAATGGAAACCAGACCTATTTTAACTGGTGTTAATCTAAAACTTGAAAATGGAAAACTAAATTTTACAGCAACAGACAGCCACCGACTTGCATCACGTGAAATCCCAATCAGTGGATCTAGTAATGAGTTTCCTAGTATTGTTGTTCCTGGAAAGAGCTTAAATGAACTTTATAAAATATTAGATGATACAGAAGAAAATGTAGAAATAAGTGTTACAAATAATCAAATTTTATTCCGGACCAAACATCTTTATTTCTTATCTAGATTACTTGATGGGAATTATCCGGAAACTTCTCGATTAATTCCGGAACAGAGTAAAACAGTTCTTCAAGTTAAAACAAAAGAATTGCTTCATACAATTGATCGTGCATCTCTTTTAGCAAAAGAAGAGCGAAACAGTGTTGTTAAGTTATCCACAATGGGCAATGAACTATTAGAAATAACAGGTAACTCTCCCGAAGTAGGACGAGTAGTAGAGGAAATTTCCGTACAATCAATAGAGGGGGAAGAACTAAAAATATCTTTCAGTTCAAAATATATGTTGGATGCTTTAAAAGCGATTGAAAATGACGAAGTGAAAATAGAATTCACAGGTGCAATGAGACCATTTATTATTCGTCCAGCAAATAATGATCCGATATTACAATTAATTCTTCCTGTAAGAACATATTAATAAAGATATAAGTTATAGATAAAAGCTCTTATCATAAAAAGGTAAGAGCTTTTATCGTCCTAATAAGCGATTTAAAGTGAATTTAAGCGTTTTAAAAACAATTAGAGGGTCTTACCTTTCTTTAATACGAAAACTTTAGTAAAATAGATTAGAGGAACTTAGAACGATACTAAATAAAAGAATTAGGTGAGAATATTGCATGAACCTATTGAAATTGATACGGAATATATTACGTTAGGACAGTTTATCAAGCTTGCAAATATTTTCGAATCTGGAGGTATTGTCAAAGCATTTTTAAATGATCAGGGTGTTTTAGTAAATGGTGAACGAGAGCACCGTCGTGGAAGAAAACTTTATCCTAATGATGTTGTAGAAGTTGAAAGTGCTGGTTCATATGTTGTAGCTACTAGCAAGTAGCAATATAAACAATTTACGTAAGGCCACGTCCAGCTCCAGTGTTATACGAACGCTTACGCTTTTGGCTTGAAAAAGAGGAATTCACATGCATATTGAACATTTAAAATTGAAAAACTATCGAAATTATCAACAATTGGATATTTCCTTTGATGATAAAATCAACGTTATTATTGGGGAAAATGCCCAGGGTAAAACGAATTTGATGGAAGCAATTTATGTTTTAGCATTTACTAAATCCCATCGTACACCTAGAGAAAAAGAACTTATTCGTTGGGATCAAGAGTATGCTAAAATAGAAGGTAGGATCACAAAACGAAAACAAACTTTTCCACTTGAAATTGTTGTTTCAACGAAAGGTAAAAAAGCAAAATTAAACCGAATCGAACAAAAACGGCTAAGTGATTATATTGGCGCAATGAATGTTGTCATGTTTGCACCTGAAGATTTAACGTTAGTAAAAGGACCACCACAAATCCGCAGACGTTTTATTGATATGGAGCTTGGTCAAATACAACCAAGATATATATACCATCTCGGCCAATATCAAAAAGTACTTAAACAACGGAACCATCTACTAAAGCAGATGCAACGTAACATAAAACAAGATAGAACGATGTTAAAGGTGCTCACTGAACAATTAGTTGAACATGCGGCAACTTTATTGGAAAGACGATTTATTTTCCTGGATTTGTTACGAAAATGGGCAAGTCCGATTCATCATGGGATAAGTCGTAAGCTCGAACAACTAGAAATTATGTATGATTCTACTATTGAAGTATCAGAAGAAGTAAATAAGGAGAAAATAGAAAGTATCTATTTACATAAATTTCTTGAAATAGAAGAAAAAGAGATTGAACGTGGTACGACACTTATAGGCCCCCATCGAGATGACCTCAAATTCTATGTGAATAACAAGGATGTTCAAACATATGGATCCCAAGGCCAGCAACGAACAACGGCATTATCGGTGAAACTTGCTGAAATTGAACTGATTTACAACGAAGTGGGTGAATACCCGGTTTTACTTCTGGATGACGTTTTAAGTGAGTTAGATGACTACAGACAATCCCATTTGTTAAACACCATTCAAGGAAAAGTACAAACCTTTGTATCCACCACAAGTGTAGACGGAATTAATCATGAAACCTTACAACAAGCAGAACTATTTTACGTGAATGACGGAACAGTAGATACATAAATGTGGAGGGATACGAATGTTTATTCATATAGGCAATGATAATGTCGTTCAATCGAAGGATATTATCTCCATTATTGACCGTAACTTATTAACATCCTCAACCATCATGGAAGAAATGATGGTTATTGCAACTAAAAAAGACAAAGTTAACGGACCTAAAGGGGATGCAAAGTCAGTAGTTATTACGAGAGACTACATCTATTATAGTCCTTTATCCGTTTCCACGTTAAAGAAACGAGCTAGTATGATCTCAACAATTAGTAAATTAGATGATTATTCAGACGAAATAGAGTAAGAAATCAAAACCTAAGAATAAGAAACGCGGGTGAAATTATGTCAATGAATGATAAATTAGCAAATGAACAATCTTATGATGCAGAGCAAATACAGGTTCTTGAAGGTTTAGAAGCTGTACGGAAAAGACCAAGTATGTATATTGGAACTACTAGTGAAAAAGGGCTTCATCACTTAGTTTGGGAAATTGTTGACAACAGTATTGATGAAGCATTAGCAGGGTATTGTGATCAGATTAAAGTTGTTATTGAAAAAGATAATAGTATTACGGTTACCGATAACGGCCGAGGTATTCCGGTGGATAAACATGAAAAAACAGGGAAGCCTGCACTGGAAGTAATTATGACAGTTCTTCACGCTGGTGGTAAATTCGGTGGTGGAGGATATAAAGTCTCTGGTGGCCTTCATGGTGTTGGTGCTTCTGTTGTTAATGCATTATCAACTAATTTGGATGTGCATGTTCATCGTGATCATAAGATATATCATTTAGGTTTCGAAAAAGGTGTACCACAAGGCGATATTGAAGTCGTTGGAGAAACAGAAATAACTGGAACGGTTACACACTTTAGACCAGATCCGGAAATTTTCACAGAATCAGTAGAATATAATTTTGAAACATTAGCACAACGTTTAAGAGAACTAGCTTTCTTAAATAAAGGGTTAAACATCTCGATTGAAGATAAACGAACAGATGAAGAGGCAGTTAACTATTTCTACGAGGGCGGTATCAGCTCTTACGTGGAATATATTAACCGCACAAGAGAAGTATTGCACGAACCATTCTATGCTGAAGGGGAAGACCAGCAAATAACGGTAGAGGTTTCGATTCAATATAATGATGGTTTCGCAAGTAATATTTACTCATTTGCAAATAATATCCACACGTATGAAGGCGGAACACATGAATTTGGATTTAAGACTGGATTAACACGAGTTATTAATGACTATGCCCGTCGTAACAATTTATTTAAAGAAAATGACCCTAATTTAACTGGTGATGATGTACGTGAAGGAATGACTGCAATTATTTCAGTTAAGCATCCAGATCCACAGTTTGAAGGACAGACGAAAACAAAACTTGGAAACAGTGAAGTACGTACCGTTACAGATTCAGTTTTCAGTGAAGCTTTTTCAAAATTTCTATTTGAAAATCCAACAATTGCTAAAATTGTTGTTGAAAAAGGAATTATGGCCTCCCGTGCCAGGTCTGCTGCTAAAAAGGCTCGTGAATTAACACGTAGAAAAGGTGCATTAGAGATTTCTAATTTACCAGGCAAGCTGTCAGATTGTTCATCAAGAGATGCCAAAATTAGTGAACTTTATATTGTTGAGGGTGACTCAGCTGGTGGGTCAGCCAAGCAAGGACGTGACCGTCATTTTCAAGCTATCCTGCCATTACGCGGTAAGATATTAAACGTAGAGAAAGCACGATTAGATAAAATTTTGTCCAATAATGAAGTACGTGCCATGATTACAGCATTAGGAACAGGTATTGCGGAGGATTTTGATATTACAAAAGCTCGTTATCATAAAGTGGTTATTATGACAGACGCAGATGTTGATGGAGCACATATTCGTACATTGCTGTTAACATTTTTCTATCGATATATGCGTCCATTAATTGAACATGGCTATATTTATATCGCACAGCCACCACTTTATAAAATTCAGCAAGGTAAAGCAGCTTATTATGCTTATAACAATAAAGAAATGGAACGTATTATAGAAGAAATTCCAAAGGCTCCAAAACCAGGATTACAGCGTTATAAAGGTCTAGGGGAGATGAATGCAACACAACTTTGGGAAACAACAATGGATCCTGATTCGCGGACATTGTTACAAGTTGAATTAGAGGATGCAATTGACGCAGACCAAATTTTTGATATTCTTATGGGCGATAAAGTAGAACCGCGTAGAAACTTTATTGAGGAAAATGCCCAATATGTTAAGAATTTAGATGTTTAAAAAAGAAATAGTCTTAGAAAACTTGGCTTATCGCCAAGCCTTAGTTGCTAAAAAAGATAAAAGATTTTAAAGGTAGTCACTATTTTTAAAGATAGTGATAGGAGGTAGTAATTCAATGGCGGATCAACAACGTCCAAACGTTCAAGAAATAAATATTGGCCAAGAAATGCGTACGTCATTTCTTGATTATGCTATGAGTGTAATTGTGTCACGTGCATTACCAGATGTACGTGACGGATTAAAACCGGTTCATCGTAGAATATTATACGCAATGAATGATTTAGGTATGCATTCAGATAAGGCCTATAAAAAATCTGCACGTATCGTAGGTGAAGTAATTGGTAAGTATCATCCACATGGTGATTCCGCTGTTTATGAAGCGATGGTACGTATGGCACAAGACTTTAGCTATCGGTATATGCTAGTTGATGGTCATGGAAACTTCGGATCGGTTGATGGCGACTCTGCTGCTGCTATGCGTTATACAGAAGCACGGATGTCAAAACTTTCCATGGAACTTTTAAGAGATATTAATAAAGATACAATTGATTATGCAGAAAACTATGATGGATCTGAAAGAGAGCCAGTTGTATTTCCAGCACGTTTTCCGAATCTACTTGTAAATGGAGCATCAGGGATTGCAGTTGGTATGGCCACTAATATCCCGCCACATAACATAGGGGAAACAATTGACGCTGTGTTAGCAATAAGTGAAAACCCTGAGATAACGATTGATGAATTAATGGAAGAACACATACATGGACCTGATTTTCCTACAGCTGGGGAAATACTTGGGAGAAGTGGTATCCGAAAAGCGTATCAAACTGGAAAAGGTTCGATAACCATTCGAGCTAAAGTACATATTGATGAACATGCGAATGGGAAATCAACCATTATCGTGACAGAACTACCATATCAGGTTAATAAAGCGAGGTTAATTGAGAAAATAGCTGAGCTTGTTCGTGATAAACGAATTGATGGTATTACGGATTTACGTGATGAATCAGACCGTAATGGTATGCGTGCTGTAATTGAACTTCGTCGTGATGTTAATGCAAATGTTGTGTTGAACAATTTATATAAACAAACAGCACTACAAACTTCATTTGGAATAAATATGCTTGCACTAGTTGATGGTCAACCAAAAGTATTAACTGTCAAACAATGTTTGGAAAACTATTTAGAGCACCAAAAAGTAATTATTAAACGTCGCACAGCATTTGAATTGCGAAAAGCAGAAGCACGTGCACATATTTTAGAAGGTTTACGAGTTGCATTAGACCATTTGGACGAAGTAATTGCACTTATTCGGAATTCCAAAACAGCTGATATTGCTCGGGATGGATTAATAGAACGCTACGGGCTGTCTGAAAAACAAGCACAAGCTATTTTAGATATGCGTTTGCAACGATTAACAGGCTTAGAACGCGAAAAAATTGAGAATGAATATAGTGACCTACTTAAGCTGATTGAAGAATTAAGGGCGATTTTAGCAGATGAAGAAAAAGTGTTGGAGATTATTCGTGAAGAGCTTCTTGAAATCAAAGAACGATTTAACGATCAACGCCGAACTAAAATTTCACTTGGTGGTACAGACTTTATCGAGGATGAAGATCTCATACCAGTAGAAAATATCGTAATAACACTTACACATCAAGGTTACATCAAACGTTTACCAGCCTCTACGTATCGCACACAAAAACGTGGTGGTAGAGGTATCCAAGGAATGGGAACTAATGAGGATGATTTTGTAGAACATTTAGTTTCCACATCAACCCATGATACGGTGCTTTTCTTTACAAATAAAGGAAAGGTCTATCGTTCCAAAGGATATGAAGTTCCTGAATTCAGTCGAACTGCAAAGGGTATTCCAATCATTAACTTGTTACAAATCGAGAAAGATGAGTGGATTAATGCTGTCATTTCTGTAAAAGAATTTTCTAATGACTGGTATTTATTCTTCACGACAAGACACGGTATATCCAAGCGAACGCAATTATCCCAATTCGCTAATATTCGTAAAGGTGGTTTAATTGCGGTTGGGCTTCGTGAGGAAGATGAGTTGATTTCTGTTCGATTAACGGATGGTACAAAGGATATTATGCTTGCGACACAAAATGGTTATCTCATTCGTTTTCCAGAGGATCAAGTTCGCTCAATGGGTAGAACAGCTGCAGGTGTCCGTGGTATTTCCTTACGTGGTGATGATGTAGTTGTATCCATGGAAATTTTAGATGAAGGACTACAAGTTCTTCATGTGACAAATCATGGGGTAGGAAAACGTACTCCTGAAGGTCAATACCGTATTACTAAACGTGGTGGCAAAGGTATTTTCACCTGTAAACTAGCAGACACAGACCATGTTGTTGCAGTAAAAGCAGTAACTGGTGAAGAAGATATTATGCTCATAACAGTAGCCGGTGTGTTAATTCGTATCCCTGTTGAAGGAATTTCACAAACAGGCCGTAACACACAAGGTGTACGTCTCATTCGTTTGCAAGAAGAAGAAGAAGTAGCAACCGTTGCCAAAATAGAGCAAACAGAAGAAGAATTAGAAGAAGAGACAACGGAGTCATCTGATGAAGAACTAGACAGTGAGGAATAAGTGAATAGCTTTCGTTATCTGATATTTAGTTAAACTTCGGCACTCGCTATAAGACAAAAGCGAATGCCGAGTTTTCTAAGGTGTGTCTATTATTGTGATGTTAGGGGGAGTCACATGCGTGTGCAGCCATCACAACTCGTTTCTGGGTGTGTGTTATTGACTGATGTTATGGGGAAAACACATAAGCCGATTGTACAGAAAAATACAGTTTTAACAGAACAGCATATTTTACTATTACAAAAGTTTTTAATCGAAACAGTTGATGTATCAGGAAAACTCTCTGATGGTAAAGAGTTCGTACCAAAAATGGCAGAGCAAGAGAAAAATACTAAAAAAACGGCAACAAGTGAATTATCTTCATCATATCCTGATTCATTTGAGGAACATTATGATCAGGTAGTAGCTAATTATAAAAAAATGTTTACAAGCTGGCAGAGTAATGTTGCCATTGATATGCCGTTAGCACGCCAACTATTGATTCCACTATTTGAAAGAGTAGATACAACCAATTCAGCTGTTTATACGTTACATCATTATGCTACCAAAAAGGATTATTTTTACCATCACTGTGTTTCTGTAGGAATTCTCTCTGCCTATTTAGCAAAGAAAATGGGCTATAAAAAAGGGGAATGGCTGCAGGTGGGATTAGCTGGTTTTCTATGTGATAGTGGGATGGCTAAAATAGATCCCTCCATTGTGACAAAAACTAGCGCATTAAATTTAACTGAGTTAGAAGAAATTAAAAAGCATCCTACCTATTCCTATCGTCTGGTTGAACATATTCCAACCATTACAAAAGCAGTGAAGCTAGCTGTATTACAGCATCATGAACGTCGCGACGGTAGTGGATATCCACTTGGATTAGCAAAAAGAAAGATCCATATGTACGCTCGAATTATTGCTGTTTGTGATATGTATCATGCGATGACATGCGAACGATTGTATAAAGAAAAACTTTCTCCATTTAAAGTGATAGAAGAAATTCAAAAAGAACAGTATTCGAAGCTTGATCCAGAAGTGGTGCAACTATTTATTGAAAGTTTATCTAACTTTTCAATTGGAACAAGGGTTAAGCTTTCCAATAATAAGATTGCTGAGATTGTTTTTGTGGAATCCAAACAGCCAACCAGACCAATGGTTCGACTTGATGGCGAAAACGAAATTATTACATTAAAAAATGAATCGTCATTATATATTAATGAAATTTTAGGGAACTAACTTAGCTGTTAGTTCCTTTTATACTTTAGTAGTTCATTCTCAAGCAGTAATGGGATTTTGTCGGACGTGATTTCTAAAAATTGACGAATAAAAGGGTAATCCAATTCAGATTTTGTTGATAATAATTCTCCCCACCACTCTGCTTCATAACGGCAAAGCATGCTGAGATTATATAAAAGCAGGTAATGAACCATTACTTCAGATATGGGAGTAAAATGATTTCTGTGGATTGGAAATAGAATTTTCTCCTTGCCCAAATCTATAAAAAATGGACCATGGGATGTTGTTATTGGTTCTATTAATTCTATATTAATTTGTGATTGTTCTACTTTTAATTTATTAATGTTTGGGAGATGATTTTTTATCCGGTGTAGAAATGATTTCTCTGTTAGATGGTAACTATCTAATAAATGTAATGGTATCTGTAATGTATTTGTTCCAGTCTCCCCTACTACTACCATCATTTCTTCATTATTAAAGTTAAATAAAGAATTCATTTCTGGAATCAGAGCTAACAAGTGGTTCATTTTAATTTTTTCAAAAGGAAATCGTTCAATTGAAAATAGGTGCTGTGAGAAGTAAGGAAATAATCCGTTATGCTGAATTTTCACTTCATCGTGCATAAACGTATAATGCTTTTTTTTACGTTTTCGACTAGAAACCCCATGTGCTAATAGACTTGTTGATTCAGGATAGCTAGGACGTGTTGTTAGTAAGCAAGCTTTTAAGAGGTGCACCATTCCGTAAAAAAATAAGACAGGTTGTAACAAAGGATCAATTTTTTTACCGTTTTCATAAAATTTCATTCCATGATCAATATAGTACATAAAGGGGCTATAATTTTCATAGCTTTTTGGTTCAGCATCAGCAATGCCAATATTGTTATAACATTGGTATAAGTAGTTTTGTGCTGTTTGTTGTGATTGCAAATAAGTATAAAAGGAGTGCATCATTGTTAACCTCATAACTATTAAAATATTTTGAATCTACTTTCTTTTTCACGGAAGCTGATATGCTATTGAAAAACGTGTACTGATAACGTATTGTATATAACAATAGAATTGCTTATATAGTTTGACCAGAATTATAAATAATAATCAATAGCACATGGAGTTAACCATTACAAAGGAGGATGTAAAAGATGCGTGGAGACAAATTTGAAAAAGAAGGACTTACGTTTGATGATGTATTATTAATGCCTGCCAAGTCTGAGGTATTGCCAAAGGATGTAGATGTTAGCACTACATTATCTGAGAATATAAAGCTGCACTCCCCCTTTATTAGTGCTGGGATGGACACGGTTACAGAAGCTCCGCTGGCCATTTCCATGGCTCGTCAAGGCGGAATTGGTGTCATTCATAAGAACATGTCGATTGAAGAACAAGCAGAACATGTAGATCGTGTGAAACGCTCTGAAAGTGGTGTAATTACCAATCCTTTTTTCCTCACTCCAGAAAATCAAGTTTATGATGCAGAACATCTAATGGGGAAATTCCGTATTTCAGGAGTACCAATTGTAAACAGTATTGATGGTCAAAAGCTTGTTGGTATTTTAACAAATCGAGATTTACGTTTTATTCAAGATTATTCGATTATGATTGCTGATGTGATGACAAGTGAAAATCTTGTTACCGCACCGGTAGGAACAACACTAGATGAAGCCGAAAAACTTTTACAGAAATATAAAATTGAAAAATTACCTCTTGTTGATGATAACGATGTTCTAAAAGGGTTAATAACGATTAAAGATATTGAAAAAGTTATTGAGTTTCCACATGCTGCCAAGGATGTACATGGGAGATTGCTGGTTGGTGCAGCAGTTGGTGTTACAGCTGATTCCATGAAGCGGATTGAGAAATTGGTTGATGCTGGTGTTGATGTGATCGTTATTGATACCGCTCATGGGCATTCCAAAGGTGTTATCGAACAGGTTAAAATAGTTAGAGAAGCATATCCTGACTTAGACATTATTGCTGGAAATGTAGCAACAGCTGAAGCAACAGTGGAATTAATCGAAGCAGGCGCATCTATTGTAAAAGTCGGAATTGGACCTGGTTCCATTTGTACAACCCGTGTCGTTGCTGGTGTAGGTGTACCACAAATCACTGCAGTACATGACTGTGCAGTTGCAGCAAGTGAATACGGTGTACCAGTAATTGCTGATGGCGGGATTAAATATTCTGGTGATATTGTAAAAGCACTTGCTGCTGGCGCGCACGCAGTTATGCTAGGCAGCTTGTTTGCGGGAGTATCGGAAAGCCCGGGTGAAACGGAAATTTTCCAAGGTAGACGGTATAAGGTGTACCGTGGAATGGGATCTGTTGGCGCTATGAAATCTGGCTCTAAGGATCGTTATTTCCAAGATACAGAAGATGCTAAGAAGCTCGTTCCAGAAGGGATAGAAGGTCGTCTAGCTTATAAAGGACCACTGGTAGATACTGTTCACCAATTGGTTGGTGGATTACGTGCTGGAATGGGCTATTGTGGCACTGAATCAATTGAAGCATTACGAAACGATGCTCGTTTTATTCGCATCACCAATGCTGGTTTACGTGAAAGTCATCCTCACGACGTCCAGATCACCAAAGAAGCACCAAATTATACTGTATAAGTAAAAGCGATAAATTCCAATTAAATTAGTAACTCTAGTAAACAAAATGGTGCACATTACCTATAAAAAAAGTATAGATGGGGACTATTCCCCGTCTATTTTTCTGGCTTTTTTTGTGGTAAAATACTATAGGTGCATAGTTTAGGAAAGATACATATGCATCAAAAAATAGTAAGCCATAAAGCATAAGGTGGAGGTAGAGAGAGTTGAGACATAGATTCCAAAAAAACGTTGCATTACTACTTGTATTTCTTATAAGTTTGACAACGTTTGTTACACAGCCAATATCTGTTGAGGCAGCTGAATTAGATATTCAAGCAGAATCAGCTATTTTAGTTGATGCAGAGACAGGAAAGATTTTGTTTTCCAAAAATCCTGATATTGCACTTCCACCAGCTAGTATGACTAAAATGATGACGGAATATCTCGTATGGGAAGCCATCGAAGAAGGTCAAATCAGCTGGGATACAACAACACAAATCAGTGACTATCCATATAGTATATCCGCTGATAACAGTTTTTCAGGTGTAGGATTACGCCAAAATAAGGATTATACTGTTGAAGAATTATATGAAGCAATGGCCATTAATTCCGATAACGCTACTACAATTGCACTTGCGGAACTTATAGCAGGTTCTGAGGGCGACTTTGTAAAGCTTATGAATGAAAAAGGCGAAGAAATGGGTCTTCCAGATTTTAAATTTGTTAATTCAACTGGATTAGCGAATGAATCCCTTGGGGAAAATTATCCAGAGGGAACAGAACCAGATGCAAATAATTTGTTATCAGCACGTTCTTCAGCGTTACTTGCCTTTCATTTAGTAAATGATTTCCCAGATGCATTAGATATTTCTAGTGTTCCAGAGACTATATTTGATGAACAAAACATTCGAAATTGGAATTACATGCTTCCACACGATGCGGAGTATTTACAACAATACCATTATGAAGGTGTTGACGGTTTAAAAACAGGCTACACAGACCTTGCTGGATATTGTTTTACAGGTACAGCTTTAAAAGATGGTAAACGTTTAATTTCTGTTGTAATGAAAACGGAAAGTGAGGATGCCCGTTTTAAACAAACTGCAAGATTACTTGATTACGGTTATTCACAATTCGAAACCAAGGAGCTTTTTCCTGCAGATTACCAATTAGAGGATGAATCATCTTTACCGGTAGCTAAAGGAAAAGAAGACGTGGTGGAGATCGCTACAAGTGATGCATTTAATATACCAATTAAACAAGGTGAAGAAGAGCAGTACTCCATGAAATACACCATAGATGAAGGTAAGTTAAATAAAGATGGCGAATTAACTGCGCCGATTGAACAGGGGGAAAAAATAGGTACAGCTGAACTTGTTTATGATGGTGAAATAGATTATGGATATATATTTGGTGAAGCTAACAAAACTGTTGATTTAGTAACAAAAGACGGTGTAGAGAAATCGAATTGGTTTATGCTGACCTTAGGTGCAATTGGTGACTTTTTCAGTAATATATTCTCTACAGTCGTTGATACTGTTAAAGGTTGGTTTTAAATAGTAATATAGTAGTAACTTAATGTATATAGGAGGAAAATAATATGACAAATACAGGTACAGAACGTGTTAAACGTGGTATGGCAGAAATGCAAAAAGGTGGCGTCATCATGGACGTTGTCAACGCCGAGCAGGCAAAAATCGCAGAAGCATCTGGGGCAGTTGCTGTTATGGCACTAGAACGCGTACCCTCAGATATTCGTGCAGCAGGTGGAGTAGCTCGTATGGCTAGCCCTGAAATTACAGAAGAAGTTATGAATGCAGTATCTATACCTGTAATGGCAAAAGCTCGTATTGGGCATATTACAGAGGCACGCGTGCTGGAATCTATGGGTGTTGACTATATTGACGAGAGTGAAGTATTGACACCAGCTGATGATATCTTTCATCTGAAAAAATCAGATTTCACAGTACCATTTGTTTGTGGATGTCGTAATCTAGGCGAAGCCGCTCGTCGAATTGGTGAAGGTGCTTCTATGTTACGTACAAAAGGGGAACCAGGTACAGGTAACATTGTTGAAGCAGTACGTCATATGCGTGAAGTACAATCAGAAATTAGAATGCTTACTGCAATGTCTGAGGATGAAGTAATGACATATGCAAAAAATATTGGTGCACCATATGAACTTTTATTAGAAATTAAAAGAGAAGGCCGTCTACCAGTTGTTAACTTTGCTGCAGGGGGTATTGCAACACCAGCAGATGCAGGGTTAATGATGGAATTAGGCGCAGATGGTGTATTCGTTGGATCTGGTATTTTCAAATCTAACAATCCAGAAAAGTTTGCAAAAGCGATTGTAGAAGCTACAACTCATTACAAGGATTATAAATTAATTGCCGAGCTATCTAAAGGCTTAGGTACAGCTATGAAAGGTATCGAAATGGGTACATTGGAAGCACAAGATCGCATGCAAGATCGCAGCGAGTAATGGAAAAGAGGAATTCGTATGGTAACAATTGGAGTACTCGCATTACAAGGAGCAGTTCGAGAGCATATTCGTGCCATTGAAGAATCCGGTGCAAAAGCAATTCAAATTAAACATAGAGAACAACTTCATGAAATAGATGGATTAATCCTTCCTGGTGGTGAAAGTACGACAATGCGCAGATTGATCGATAGCTACGACTTTTTCACTGCGATTCAGGAGTTTGGAGAACAAGGGAAACCAATATTCGGAACATGTGCAGGTTTGATCCTAATGGCAAACGAAATTGAAGGCCAGGATCCTGCCCATATGGGGTTAATGAATATGAAAGTGGCACGCAATGCATTTGGACGTCAGGTTGCGAGTTTTGAAGCAGAACTTGCGATAACCCATGTTGCTGATGACTTTAATGCTGTGTTTATTCGAGCGCCGTATGTTTTACAAGCAGGACCTGAAGTTGAGATACTAGCAACGTATCAGGATCGAATTGTAGCAGCCAAACAAGGTCATTATCTTTGTACTGCTTTTCATCCCGAGTTGACCGATGATAATCGTGTTGTTGAGTATTTTGTTACAATGGTTAAACAATCTCTCAAAACACTTGCATCTTAATGAAAAATTGTCTATGATATATCATAATCAATACAAACGTTATAAAAGTGATGACAGGAACTAGTAACAGCAATTCATTCAAAAGAGAGTCGATGGGTGGTGTGAATCGATGATTGGGTGCTGTGAATCCATCCTTGAACTGGTTTATGGAATGTATTCAAAGTAAGTAAACCCGGTTAGGCACCGTTAAAAGCTGTGAGCCGGAAGAGAAATCTTCAATAAGGGTGGCAACGCGGGAATAATACTCTCGTCCCTATTTTAATGGGGACGGGAGTTTTTTATATTTTTGCAGAAAGGTTCACCATAAGAGTCTGGCGATAAGCAATGTTTTCTAATAACGAAAAAGGAGGATTTTAATTATGCTTGATATGAAATATTTACGTACTAATTTTGAAGAAGTAAAAGAAAAGCTTGCTAAACGTGGTGAGGATTTATCAGAATTAGAAAAGTTTGGTCAGCTTGATGAAAGACGCAGAAAGCTAATTTCAGAAACGGAAACGTTAAAAGCGAAACGAAATGAAGCATCTAAACAAATATCAGTATTAAAAAAGGAAAAAAAGGATGCTAATCCTGCGATTAAAGAAATGCGTGAGGTTGGCGACCAAATCAAAGCATTTGATACCGAATTAAAAGAAATTCAAGAAACATTGGAACATATGATGCTTTCTATTCCAAATATTCCACATGAAAGTGTACCTATTGGAGAAGATGAAGAGGATAATGTGGAAGCTCGTCTTTGGGGAGAAGTGAAGGGATTTTCCTTTGAAGCAAAACCTCATTGGGATATTGCTACTGACTTAGATATTCTTGATTTTGAAAGGGCTGCAAAAGTAACAGGAAGTCGTTTTGTATTTTATAAGGGCTTAGGTGCTCGATTAGAGCGTGCTCTTCTAAACTTTATGATGGATTTACATGCAGATGAGCATGGCTATGAAGAAATGCTTCCACCCTATATGGTGAATCGTACTAGTATGACAGGTACTGGACAGCTACCAAAATTTGAAGAGGATGCATTTAAAGTGGAGGATTGGGATTACTTCCTTGTCCCAACTGCTGAGGTACCTGTAACGAATTATCACCGCGAGGAAATATTAAAAATAGAGGATTTACCAAAGAAATATGTGGCATTTAGCAGTTGCTTTCGTTCTGAGGCTGGTTCTGCGGGACGTGATACACGTGGATTAATTCGCCAGCACCAATTTAATAAAGTAGAACTTGTACATTTTGCCAAACCAGAGGATTCTTATGAAACATTAGAAACGCTAACAGGTAATGCGGAAAAGGTTTTACAGCTCCTGGATTTACCATATCGAGTGATGAGTATGTGTACTGGTGACTTAGGTTTCACGGCTGCGAAGAAGTACGATATTGAAGTATGGATTCCAAGCCAGGATACGTACCGTGAAATCTCTTCTTGTTCTAACTTTGAGGACTTTCAAGCAAGGCGAGCAGGTATTCGCTTTAGAAGAGAGGAAAAAGCAAAACCAGAATTTGTCCACACGCTTAACGGATCAGGCTTAGCAATTGGTCGAACGGTTGCTGCAATTCTGGAGAATTATCAACAGGAAGATGGATCAGTTATTGTTCCACAAGTATTGCGTCCATATATGAATGGAAAAGAATTATTGAAATAAATTTGATTTGATCATTGTTGCGGTTGAGCTTGGAATTAATTTTCCAAGCTCTTTTTGTTGGTAGATAGGAAAGTATAAAATTTTCTTATCTACATAAGTGCAACTAAGGCTTTCGGAGCGACCGAGCATAGGTCGTGTAATTTAGCAG
>NZ_JBHTKJ010000067.1:0-34008 GCF_042675965.1 Virgibacillus byunsanensis
TAAATTACACGACCTATGCTCGGTCGCTCCGAAAGCCTTAGTTGCACTTATGTAGATAAGAAAGTTTTATACTTTCCTATCTACCAAAAAAATCATATATTTACTTACAACCTTAAGTTAAAATCCTTTGGTAAGAGTCATGGGTGTGGAACATTATAGTTTGATGCAGATCAAAGTAAAATGATTGTTAATGCTATTGTAGACACAATATATTTCTGGATCAGAGTTCACCGATGAAGAGCGAGAAGTTATCGCTCCAGAACAAGATGATGATTTGGTCGATCCTGTTTCATCTGCCAGCCTTGCAGGTGTAAGGATTACTTCATTTGGGTAAGAAATGTCGTTGCAAAAGACAATGGAGGTATGCATCTTTACCCCGGATTTTGTATCTCGAAAATCTGCCCATTTATATTGGCTAAGGCTCATTGTATAGAAAAGGAGCTAAAGACTACATTAACACGTAAAGACTACTTTAATTGCCCTTTTCCCTTAATGATATATTTAGTTGAGGTTAAGGCGGTTAAACCCATTGGTCCACGAGCATGGAGTTTTTGTGTACTTATCCCAATTTCAGCTCCAAATCCAAATTCAAATCCATCAGTGAATCTTGTTGAGGCATTGTGATATATGGCTGCAGCATCAATTTCATTGAAAAATTGTTCTACATTTTCCACCGTCTGGGAAATTATCGCCTCTGAGTGTTTTGTTCCATAACGATTAATGTGTGTAATGGCCTCATCAATGTTATCGACTACCTTTAATGCCAATTCTAGCTCTAAATACTCCGTTCCCCAATCTGCTTCATTAGCAGGAATGACATCCATCCCCACTTGTTGTACCGTTTCATCCCCATGAATACGAACTTCTTTCTCTCGTAAAGCGGTATATAAATCTAGTAAATGCTTGGATGCCCACTTCCGATGGATAAGAATCGTTTCACAAGCATTACATACAGTTGGACGTTGTGTTTTGGCATTGATCGCTATATCAATCGCCATTTTCAGATCAGCTGTTTCGTCAATATATACATGACAATTCCCGGCACCCGTTTCTAATACAGGAACGGTCGATTTTTGCACGACTGTTTGAATCAGCATTGCACCACCACGCGGAATTAAGACATCGAGATATTGATTCAATTTGAACATTTCAGAAGCCGTCTTTCGGCTTGTGTCTTCAAGCAATTGTACAGACTCAATAGGTAGTTTACTCAATCCAAGCGCATGCTGGATAACCTTTACAATTGCTATATTGGAATTGATAGCTGTTGAACTCCCTCGAAGCAATACCGCATTGCCTGTTTTTAAACAAAGACTTGATGCATCAACTGTCACATTCGGCCTAGCTTCATAAATCATTCCAATTACCCCAATCGGTACTCGTATTTGTGAGATAATAAGTTCGTTCGGACGTTCCCATTCCTCTAACAATTCCCCATTGGGATCTTTCAGTTTTGTTAACTGAATAAGCGCTTCGGACATGTCTCGTAATCGTTGGTCATTTAACTTTAAGCGATCAAGTAAAGCGTCGGTCATTCCATTTTCTTTTCCAGCTCTTACATCTTTCTCATTTTCCGCTAAAATAAATGCCTGTTTGTTGATAAGCTGTTCTGCCATCATTAGAAGTGCTTTATTTTTTTGTTCAGTCGTCGCTTTTGCTAATAAAGAAGCAGCTGCTTTAGCCTTTTTTCCTTTTTGAATTAACTCCCTACTTTGGCTTGCTTGAACGATTTCACTCATCCTACCTTCTCCTTTCAATTTGGCTGACCCAATTATCCCTATGGATTACCACTCTGTGATGACTGTTAGTTATAATCATAGCTTCTGCACTTGATAATCCTTTAATTTCCAATAATTGTTCTGAAGAAAAATTAACTTTCCCTTTGCCGATAATGTTTCCATTTATGTTCACAACCTCAACGACATCATTGGTAGTAAAGTTCCCATAAATATTTGTCACACCAGCGGGAAGAAGACTTTTTCCTTGCCTTAAAATCGCACTTACTGCACCTTGATCAACTTCAATTTTTCCACTAGGAATGGAATGTAGTGCTAACCATTGCTTCGACGCTTTCACACTAGCTTGAGAGGTACTCCCGATATAGGTTCCATCCCCTTTTCCAACAAGAATATCGACCAATTTTTCATTCCTGGTACCGGATCCAATAAATACTTTTACACCCAAATCCAGTGCGGTCCGTGCTGCCTCTACTTTTGATTTCATTCCACCGGTACCAAACTTTGTACCCGTTCCAGAAGCACCACGTATTAATTCATCATTAATTTCATGAAGGAAGTTATACTTTTTCGCATTCGGATTTGTTCGCGGGTTTTGATTATAGATTCCATTGATATCCGTCAAGATCATTAAAAAATCCGCTTGAACGAGGCCACTCACTAGCGCCGATAACATGTCATTATCCCCAAAGGTTAATTCTTCTACTGACACCGAATCATTTTCATTAATAATCGGTAGGACATTACATTGTAAAAGCTTAGATAATGTGACATATGCATTATGATATTGATCTTTATGCAAGAAATTATGTCTCGTTAACAGTAATTGTGCCGCCACAATGCCATGCCTTTTTTTAAATTCTTCCGTATACCCTCTGATTAATAATCCTTGGCCAACGGCTGCAGCTGCTTGCTTGCCAGCAATGGTTGTAGGACGAGAGGAATAGCCTAGATCAGCAAAGCCTGTTGCAACGGCTCCAGACGAAATGAGAATAACTTCATGCCCAAGCTTCTTTAATCGTGCAAGAGCATCCACATGCTCATACATCTTCTCACTACTAAGTCCACCATTACTATTTGTCAAAGAACTACTCCCTATTTTGACAACAATTCTTTTCTTCTTCACTATTCACTCACCATCCATTTTGATAAAAAAAGCCCTTCCATCCTTGTAATAAGGACGGAAGAGCTTTGTCTCCGTGGTACCACCTTTATTGATATTAGATTTATTTAATATCCACTTAAAAATCCTTTAACGCAGGAAATCGGTTAGGTTTTGCCTAACAGTTCAAGGGATAGGTTCAATAGCATTGCAAGGCGTGTAAAATTTTTCAGCCGATGAATTTTACTCTCTTTTACCTGATGACTATTTACTAGTTCCCTGTCATTACTTTTTTATATAAATTTAAATCCTTAAAAATTCACCTACAATTAGAAACATTATGAACGGGATTTTGTTTTGTGTCAACACTTTTTTATTTTACCCATTAAAAACAGAAAATACCGTTGCTATTTATCATTAACAAAAGCACAAGCGCTCGTTTAGGGATGTACGGACTGCGCCCGCGTAAAGCGGCGTAGTTAGAAGCAGAGGGACGGTTTTGCCAATTCTAAGCCCCGACAAGGAAGCATGAGGGCCGTTCCCGTGAGTCTCCCGTTGTACCCGTCAACTTAATTAGTTATTGTTCACGCACTGACTTAACTGATTCTTATTTATAATACGGTTCACCGTACCGGTTTGTAGGGTAAAATAACTTACAAAAACCAACCTACAATAACAAATTTCGGTACTTTCATATTATAATTGGATTATAAAAACTTAGAGGAGAAGATTGATGTTTGGTACTATAATACAAGATGCTTATAAGGAAAATGAAAAAGATGATCTAGCCTATGCTATTAATGATATTTGTAATCCCAATGACAATAATGGTTGGGCATCTGCAGGTATCTACTGCTTTTGGAATTACCAAACCCGTGAAATTCTGTACATCGGACTAGCTAGAGACCTGTCAGAAAGATTAAAACAACATAACGGTTTAATCACCATTGATCCAAAGGGATGCAAAGTTGAAAATATTAATGAATATTTTAATGAAAATGAGAAAATGGGACACTCTATTTTCGTGCAATCTTCAAATCACCAGCCTGTTACTAGTAGAAATATTTTTGATTTATTCCGTAAAGACCCTGAATTGGGAAATGTTAAGGAATATGACGACGAACCTGTTAAACAAGATTATATTATGACTGAAGGAATATTGATTGAGGCGTATAATAAAATGTTTAACACTATTCCACCTTGGAATAAAATTGCCGGATCTAAGAAAGGGCAATTGGCAAGTACTATTGGAAACTATGAAATTGTTAAATTTTTTTCAAGTAAGGATCCTTCTCCCTTACTTGCAAGATACTCAATACGGGAAATATCTAATAATCCAACTTACGAACGTTATGAACTCTTTCTTCATACTGCAAGACAACAAATGCTTACAACCGGTATTACTTTTTTAGATGCAATAAAATTTTCTAGAAGTTTTGATATGCTTGAGACATATGAAGAATTATTTAGTGTAGAATATTTTAATAGGATATTAGACATATAATAAAAAGGGTAGGATTCATTATTTTATGAGCCCTACCCTCTAAACACGATACTATATTTTCATATCTTTTCAATAATTCACCCCGCACTTATAAAGAGGTTTGTATAACCAAATACGCAAAGTGTCATCATCCCAGATTCCATAAGATAGTTAGGTAGTTTCTATCTGGCACTAGACCATCCATTTCCGAGGATATTTGGGGTCAGGCCTCCTCTTCTCATGTTTCTAGGGCCAAGTGAAATGGTTGATGTAGAGTTCAGACTATGTTTGACGCAAAAAAATCTGCTTTCAAAAATAAGTGTGCTATTACTCTTCCTTAGTAATATACCAATGATATGGAATCTCCACCAAGAAGTACGTACCAAACTCATCATCATCATGTCCTAATCTGGGCAGAATTTCAAATGGAACTCCCTCAGTTAGTTCCTCTAAAACTAAATGTGCACTTCGATATGGTTGATCGACAGCAAATCCTCTTGATGCCAGATAGATTGCCTCATCATCAGATAATGAACTTTCATCAATTTCTACGCGTATTCTCAGTCCAGAATCATCGTCGTCACCTTCAACATTTACTGGTATTAACCTTCCTATTTCTTTTGCAATTAATTGTTTTGCTAGTTTTTCTACTTGGTTAAATGATATATACAATGAAATATAGGCAGGTTCTAAGTCTTTAAGCATTGGCCTTCCTCCTACTATGTTATTATTTTTGATTTCAACCATGCATACGATTTATTTCATGCTTTTTTTTAACGTTAGTTGTTCCACTTGGATACTATGTTCAGACCCTTATTCTTTAAATGCATTTATTACCTTTTAATTATTAAAAGGTCTATCATTTTCAGAGAGGGTAACTACAATATTTGATTTTTGTATTAAATCATTATCTTGAATTTTCTCTTTTAAAACTGCTACAATATATTGACCTTCAATGGCGTTCACGATATTGATAATTGCCTTTAGAGCTACCTGATCGATAGTTTCGATTACATCATGAACTATAAAATTTGGTGCCTTTTTATCTAAATCCCTAACTAATCGTTGATAGGCTAAATCAAATGCAGCAATAATGGATTTCCTCGTACCTGTACTTAATCCCCTTTTAACGTAATCGATACCAAACGGAAAGCCTTTTTCAGTTTTATAGAGCATGAAAGGTTCACCATTAGTTTTTTCACTATATTGTGAAAAGTATTTATTAAAGATAGACAACGAATCTTCTTTAACATCAGATTCTTCTTCAGTTTTATCTAATTCTTCAACAAGTTCTGCTATACGCGTCTCTAATTGATTATAAGTTGATCTAATATTCTTATTACTTCCAAGTTCTTCGTTATATTCTGCTAGTTTACCTTGCAACGAAGTGTACTCATCAATTTTATTTTCTTCTATCAACATAATTACATTCTTATGCTTCTCAAACAGTTGGTTCTTATCATTTTCAAGTAGAAAAACTTTTTTCTCTACCTTTTCTAATTGGGAATTGAAATATCTTATTTTGTTATGCACAAGTTCATCATTAAACTTCACTAAGTCCTCAAATTCTTTTTGCAAATTGCCCATTGCTTTAAGAGTTTCATTATATAAGTTTTTTAGAACATCTTTGTCAATTCCATTATTTATTTCATGCTTAGCATCAGCAAGAATACCTGTAATTTTCTGTCTTTTAAATATAAGTTCATCAATCTGGTCATTATAGTTTGCATACTCAATTTTTATTTCGGATATCTTTTCTTCATTTTCTTTGAACTTTCTTGAATTCACTAATATGTTCATTTGATTATTCAATTCATCAATAGTCGATTCCAGTAGAGTCACCTTTTGATTAATGCTATCTATAGATTTAAAATTATTTATAGACATAAAGTTTTTTATTTCTTTATTTTTCTCTGCAATTTCTTTTCTCAAATCCAAAATATAGTTACTTACTTCCTGATCTTGTAATTCAAAAAGATACGAATAAATATTCTCGTAAGTTGCATCATTAGTTCTATGTAAGAATTTAAGAAACTTGTGATTGTCTGCTCGTTGATCTATTCTAACAAATATATTAATTAATTGTCTAAATGTAGGATAGTTAGCCAAATTAGAAAAAAATATCACATTAAGTTGCTGCCAATAATCATTTTGACTCATTTCTATACCATTAATATATCTTTTACCTCGAGGATAAAGATCCACTGAAAGAATATATTCGCTTGATTTTTCTTCGTCGAAAGACTCGATAATCATCAGTTCAACATTAACCTTGTTACCAATGATATAGTTTTTTAGTTTCTCATTTGTTTGTTTTGTTTCATCATCAAAATATAAATATTTCCTGTCTTTAGCTCCCAAACATATATCTATCAACTTCAAAACAGTGGTTTTCCCAACACTATTTCCTTTTTCCTGATCTTTCCCAGCATCGACAATAAAATTCATTCCTTTAACAAAAGGAATTTCTCTAATAACTTCAAGAGCAGGTTTTGTTTCTTTAATGGTCAAACGCTTTATGAACATTGAAGTACTCCCTCCTCATTAATAGTAATTTTGTCGATAAGAAAAAGAAAATCTAATGAGAGTAAATAGATGGTATAGTCCAGTGAGTCATTGTACTGCTCCTTTAGAGTTTCGTATAAATCCTCAACGTTATGCTTTTTAGAGGAAATAACCCCCAATATACAAGCAGAGATGTAATATATGGTATCCTTAGGATTTGAATCTCTGTCAATTATCATCACATTAATCACCCTTAGGTACTGGCTTTAACAGCTTACATTTAGTGAAAGCATAAAACATTATCATATAAATGGCTGCGTCGACTTCTTCATCTAATATATCGGATTCATTGATTGATGCATTATACCAAACTTCTTCTTTGAGACGATCAAATACTTGTTTAATAACAAAATCACCATCAAGCTTTTCTTTTTCTCTTACTCTTTCAATTTCTAAATAAACCGTTCGAATTTTTTTGACCATTATTGTTTTTTTTAAGTAGCCATGTAACACCTTAGAAACTTCATCATAACCGTCTGAATAATTATCAAAAACTTCTACGTAAAGATCAACTTTATTGTACTCAAACTTTTCCATCCAATCAGAATTGTTTTGGATAGAATATTCATCATCATAATCGATATCAAGCTCTGCAATTATTTTACAAACATCAAAGACAGCACTTCGCTTTAATATTTTGGGGGTATGGCTGCTAAAATTAAAAGTTGTTAGGGAGTTCTTATTACCAACGATTGAAGTTCCATTATCCCCACTCTTAGCACTTTTACTTAACGTCATTATTTCCCTCCATTATATTTATTGTTATCTCCTATTATACTAGTTCCATTGTCACCGGAAGTTGCTTTTTTACTGAATAACACCTCTTTTTTCGATGAATCCAATGTAACATTTAATTCCTGTTTCAAATATTGTTCAATTCTTTTGTTATCATTAGACACTTTTTTTGAAAAAACAATTGCAGATATAGATAGTATTGAAGCAATAATTCCTAATACGATATTTATAGTTTCCATTAGACCACCTCTAATATTACAAATTACTTCCATTCTATCACAATAGAGATACTTATTTACCTTTTCTTAACACCTTTAAAGCAATACCACCTACTAATACACTTAGGCCTGCTGATCCACCATTTTTAATGCCTGTACCAATGCAATTTTTACAAACGAATCCATGATTTACAAGATTTGAACAATTTTTAACTATGCACTGTCCATATACATTATTGCAGGATTCACATTCATATTTAATTTGTTCCTTTTCTATAAAATTCCTTCTTCTTTTACAATATGGACAATTTAATTCAGTCATTATTTATGTCTCCCATTAATAATTGTGTATCAACATCATAAGAAATTTGAATCTCTTCAAATTGTGAAACAAGTCTTATATGCATGTTTTTAACTTCATCTACTTTAATATAGTTTGTATTTATTTCTTGTAATAAAGTTTTAGGTAACTTTCTGTTTTTTAGACTTTCAGCAATATGTAAAAGAGAATTATCATCATTGATACTAATTCCATCAACATTCAGCAAATATATTAACTTAGAAACTAGTTCAGTCGAATAGTAGTTTATTTTAGATTCAATCTTCCTAAAATATTTAGATGCATGATGGTATTCATTAGTTATTTGATAACAGGTTCCTATAAGACCGAGAGTTTGGAAATATAAATCCAATAAAAAACTATACTCATGCATAAATAACTGGATTTCATCATTATATTTTTTATTGTATTCATTCCTATATTTACTTCTCCATTCCCAAACCTTCAACCCATCTATGAAATCTGAAATAAGTTTATATTCTATTTTTCTACTTAATACCTCTTCGATAGTTTCTTCAATAAAGTCGGATAAAAACTTCAAATCTTTAATGCAATCATTAATCCTAACCATGGCATTCTTGTTGGGAAGGGATTCAATGGCTTCTTCAATAACTGAATTTATACTATGCACCCTAGAAACTTTCTCTTTCCATAAAAACTGACCGAGTTGATCTATTTTTTCATGTATAACATCGAGTTTTTTTGAGATTTCAGCCATTTGTAATTGCCCAGATATGCTGGCAATGTTTCTAGAAATATTGGAGAGTGTGGATGGCTTATTTTTCTTGATAAGTTCTTCTGGTGTCATCTCATTAAGTTGAGCCTTCCCAACAAATTTACCTGTCTTAGCATTTCTAATCTCTAGGGATCCTTTTTTAATAGATAGGTTTCCAGTATCAATTCCATTTTGAAACTCTGGGTTTATGGATATTTTCCATAAATCATCTATTTTATCTTTGTATAAAGGAAAATCGTTATTGTTAATACTTTCCTGAATAATTTTATTTACAGAATCTATTAAATCCGAAGGAACTGATATTTCATTACCCTTACTTTTTGAATCATTATAGGTTAACTCGCCGCCTATAGTGTTGATAATGCTTGGGGTATTATCCAAATCACACACTCCCTCTTTAAGTGTCTCATATTTTATGGAAGCATATTTCATCTTTATTGTTTCCTACTCAGGAACATACATCTTCTGCAAAGGCAACAATGCCCTAACATCGTTCGGCATATTCTCATACCACTTTACAACTAAGTCTACCAATTCCTCCAAATCTACCAATCTAACAGAGTTATGTCTAGCTACCGCTTCTGCTTGTAATGTAAAACCACCGGTTGAAACAAATAAGCTATTAGCATCAATTGGATTTGCCCCTAATAACTGCTGAATCTCTGGTGCAGATGCAGAAGATTTGCGATGCTTTACTTGGACTTTAATAATCGGCTTTTCAAATCCAAAGGCATCTTTATAAGCTAATACATCCACTCCACCGTCAGGGCCCTTTGGACTTACCCGTACATTGTAGTCCATCGCTTGCAAAAGTCCCCCAACCAGTTCTTGCATTTGCCATGGGTCTAGTTTATCAACTTTGTCTTGTACCATTACCAGTGCCCTATTAACCAAGTCTTCTATTATTTCACTTTCTTCAGCTTCATTTGTTTCCTCCGGTTCAACAAAGGGGTACTCTAATAATCTTTCAATCTCACTTCCCCAATCATCGACACGAAATACTGTTAATACCGAACCTAAACTATTCTTTGCTGCTTGTGATAATGTATCTCTTATTACTGTTGCTTCTTCCCAATCTACTCTTACGTTATTTGGATAAGCAGGATCTCCAACTGTTTTATTATAAAAATGTCCTTCGGTGACTGTTCCTACCAGATATTCTCTTGTTTCTTTAAAATAGGTTATAATCTTATCGCCTTTTTTTACTTCTCTACTAAAGCGCCATACTTGACTTATCCAACTTTTTCTCGTGTTCGGTTTACTGTCAGCAAACACATCATTAGCAGTTGCTAACATTTCTTCTTTTGAACGATATTGTTTTGGATCACCTAATTTAGGCCATCCAATGGAAGCAATACCATTTTCTTTCCAAACTGGGATCAACTCATTGTTATCCCCTGCACGAATCATCCACCATTTTGTCATATAACGTCTCCCCTTTAAATCATATAAAAATAGCCCCAGCATTAGTTTTTTAAATTGTTCATCATGCTAGGGCAAAGTTGTTTGTGTATTTTTTTATAGTTTTTTAACTCCAACCATTCATCAAATGCTTTCTCTTCTCAGATGTATCCAGCACTTCAACACAGTTTTCCCAGTCTACTCTTCCTACATCCACATGATAACGCATTTCAAAAGGATGATACGTTGGGACTGCATCAATTTTTTTTTGAGCTTCCTCATCATTATTTAATGCTACATCCACCCAAACATCTTGTAATACATCAGGGATTTGACCAAATAACCCGTGTATACTTTCCAGCCTTTCGGAAAGAATTGAATGTACACGATCCTCAACTGATCCTTTGTAACGCATATTATATATCCAGACTTCATCATAGACCTGACCGATACGTTGAATACGCCCTTTTCTTTGTTCTAAACGAGTAGGGTTCCAAGGTAAGTCAAGATTAATAAGTGATCCAAGAGCCTGTAAGTTTAAACCTTCACTTGCTGCATCTGTACCGATCAAAACTCGTAGTTCATGTCTTTTAACCATATCCTTAATACCATCTTTAGGCATTCGCTCAAAAACACCATTAGTTATTATTCCTGATTTATCTCCACCTGCATAGATGCCAATCTTTTCACCTTTTATTTCTTCTGATAAGCTGTCAGCAATCCAATAGGCAGAATCAAAGAATTGAGAAAAAATAATGCATCCTCTTTCTAACCATCCTACATTCAAAAGTAAATCTATTACTAATTGATACTTAGGATCTTTATCCTTATTTGCTTCTAAAGTACTTACAAAACGAATGAGGCATTGTCTTTCTTCATTAGTAATATTTTTGATTTCACTATTTGTTACAGACTCATCATCATACTCATCATACTCATAATCTGATTCTTCCGAAGTAGTTCCCCAATTTAACAACATTTTTTCTGCCGTATTTTTCCCAGCAATCATTGTGCTTCCGACCCTACGTAGTAATAATGATTTTAAGAACCCTCCACCTTTAACTCTTTTTTGAAGAAGCTCACTAAACTGTTCAGCATGTTGATAAGCCTCTTGCAGATACGGTGGTAATATAATTGCATCTTTATCTGTTTCACCAAACAGTTTCACCTTAACTGCTTTTAAATAGGGCTCTCCAGTTTCTGGGTTAGTAGTAGTTTCTAAAAAGTCCCGTGTCCTACGAACTATATTACGAATATATGGATTGTGGTTTGTCATAAAGCCTGAATCGATTATCCTACCAAATCGACGTTCTTCAGGTGTTCCTTTTATATTTTCTAACTTTTCATACGGAACCACAAAATCACTTTCTGTCATATCAAAACGACGTCGTAGCCTTCCAAATGTTGCTTCACCTTCATCAGCAGGCGGAAAAGGATTGCGTATCCAATCAACCACATCTCGATCAAATCTACCAAGTTCAAGAGTTTGCATAACATAATCTAGTCCCTTACCTGCATTTGTTCTCCACTTGCTAAAACGACTTCCAAGTATAGAATCGTTTGATTGAGAAAGTATGTACAAAAGATCCCATGCTTCTACAGGATAAAGTTGAACTGGTGTGGCAGTTGCTAATAACATACTTTTGGTTTTTCGTGACATTTCTATTAGGAAATTCATGAGGTTATTAGGATTAGGCTTTTCATCCGCTTTATCAGAACCTTGATTTTTTCTCCTTGCTCTGTGTGCCTCATCAACAATCACACATTCATATTCCATATTTAATAAATGTTGTATGCTATTAGAATTTGCTGTTATTAATCCTTGTGAAATAATTCCCACTCGTCTTGGACATCTCTTTATGCTAAGGTCTCCTTTGGATGGGTAGCGAATGCCGTTTTCATCTACCCATTCTTTTCCAGTCCATACCGCAGAAGGCATATCTAACAGATTATTAATTTCATCTTGCCATTGCCATAATAGTGTTTTGGGTGCAATAACCAGTACTGGTTTATCACCATAAAGTGCCATCAATTGACCAGCTAGAGCAAGTTGAACTGTTTTTCCCAGTCCAACCATATCTGCGAGGATATACCTTGCTCCATATGTTTTCTTATGATCATTAAAGGCTTTATTGACAAAATATTTTTGATGTTCCCACAATCCATACTCTTGACGATATACAGGTGCCTCAACAATTGATGAGGCAGGATCCGCTTTTTCCTTCCATTTTTCTACTGTATTGATCACTGAGCGTTTCGATATACGATTTATATCCTCAACTACAAATTCTGAAAGTGGAACAGCGTATGGACTGTTCCAAAAATAATCAAACTCTTCTTGAACCCATTGAACCGCATCATCTGAATCATCTTCCCACATTATTTCGTAGTTCAAGCGCCAAGCCGAGTATGTTTCATTTACACTTCCCATAAATGCTGTTTTAGATCCATTAGCAAGAGTTATTACTCCTGCTTTCCCGTGGATGAGGCCAAAAATATTATTAGGTAGCACTTTCACACTTAATTTTTCTGTTTTTAAAAGTTCGTATAACTTATGAAGCCTTTTTGGCATGTTAGCAAAACGTTCTTCAGGTTGATTACTACACCATTCCTTTCGAATTGCATTAACGGCTGCACTGGCTGTTTTTACATCTTCAATATTTAAGTCGGAGTTGCAAATTATTCGAACTTTACCTTCCATTTTGTCTATAGCTTCTCCTGCAATTTCTAAAATAGACGAACTAAAGTAACCTGCAATACGATCATAGTGCTTTGCTTTTTCTAATTTTTTTGTTAAAAACGACTGATCTAATCTATTTAATCTAGATGAGTAACGCTGAATCATACGATACCCCCTTATTACACACCATCATTTTTCACAAGCTCAACAAGCAGTCTCGCGTAATGAGCTTCTTCCTCCCAATTACTCATATGTTCATAATGCCCAAGTGTAATAATAAATTTAAGGAACTCCAGTATTGTACTACGTTGATTCCAATAATCTGGAACTTCATTCTTCAACCAGTTAAGGCCTTTAATTGTATCTTCAGATTTAATACTTTGAAATAATGCTGCTAATACATTACGAAGTGATGAGTTACCAAATTTATCATTAATGGTTATGCCTTTCATATCAAACTCTTTAGCAGTTTTTAACCTAGTTTGGTTTGCTTTTTTATTACCTAACAATTGTGTGTATTCTTTTACTCCAAAACCTCGCGCAATCTCCTGATATGCGCTTAATTTATAGATATTGTCCTTTTCAAAGTCTAAACCTTTAATGTAAAAACGTTCTTCTGATATAAGGGTTTTCCAAATGAAAGAATCAAATCCTGATGGCGTTGAATAATCATAAGCAATTTTTATAGCTTCATTAATTATACGCTCTATAGCAGATTCTTCTCCAGTAGAAGGGCCTTTTGATAACTCATAATTAACATTAATATCTTCAATATTTTTATATGAGGTTAATACCTTCAAAGAGGCAGCGTAAGCTGCCAACAAGTAGTCTGCGTCTGTGAAGTTTGGATCTTCTTTATCGTCCAGATCTTTCATACTATCAATTTGTCTTTTAACTTCCTCTTCTACTTCTGGATAGAGTTCGTCAAGATATGCTGTTTCCTCGGACTTTTGTTTTCTTAATACCAGCAGAACAGTTCCTTTTACATAATTTCCATTTTTTAAGCCTCCAGATTCCGTTTCTGTTGCAATATTCCAAGCTGATGTAACTCTTAGTCCTGAAGCCCAAAGAATATATGTCAAATCCGCCCAAACACTAACATCCTGATGAGTGAACATAACAACTTGCATACCATTTTCAGACATATTTTTTGCTAAATTAGAATAGATTTCAACCATACTGCCATTAAAAGTTTCACCCGTTCCCCTCACAGCCAGAACTCTTTTACTATCCATATACCATTTTGGAAATATATCCTTCAATCCATTATCCCAAGCCAAGAAAAACTCTGATAACTCGTGATAATTGACTGCATCTGCATAGGGAGGATCAGTTATCCAAATATCATTCTCTGTACTAATAGTTCTTGCATCTCTTAATTCTATCGTAGATTGAGTGGAGAAGTTCTTATTCCTAAGTACAAATTTCCAACACGAATATATAGAACTCAAAGTCCTCACAGGGAAATTAAACAAAGTGTTTAAAGCCTGATTCGCAAAAGTCTGCTCACTTTTATCATAACCATAATTCCATATCATTAATTTTGAATTTCTATTTGCTAAACCATTTATTGCTAGAAGGGAGAGGACTTTTTTTTCATTATTATTGGCTAATTGATTTGCCTTCTCCAAAAACAGTCCATTAATAAGTAACTGACGTGGATGGAATAGTTGATGCCAGTACTTCCAACCACGCTCTCTACTTAACCTTAATGTCTCCTCTCCATCTTCAATCATTGAAACTGGTAAAAAACCTTTTCTAGCCCAACTAGTGAATCTTTTGGATAATAACTCCAATACAATTGACTCTCTTTTTAAATCTAAATCAGAGGGCTTGACATAATATACTTTTCCATAAGTAGAGTCTGTAGCAGGAGCAGGCTTTTTATATACTTCATCCCAAGACCTTTCTGGATATTTATCAATATATTTAATTGCATATAATCGCTCCTTAAAAACATCCTTTGGTCTAGAAGTAAATTCATCTTTTTCCCATTTTCTGAGTCCATATTCGGTTGAGCCATTATACTTCTTATCCCTTCTTAAGACGGTAATAGGGGTTGTTTGTTCACATCGAGGGCATATTAGTGCATTGTTTTTTACTGTCCCGCTATTTTTCCCCTCTTGGATTTCTTCTTTTGTAGCATTATTTATTACATCTAAATCATAAGCACTATTCTCTTCATCTAGGATCAATTTAACAACCACTTTATATCCTTCGCTTACTACTAAATTAGGAATTAGCGGAACTTTAGTATTGCAATCAGGACAAGTAGTTTCATTGCAATATAAATAATACTTCGCTCTCCAACCATGCTCATTTTTTTCAATTCCCCATTGATCTACTTGTTTACTCACTTCGTCGTAAACTTCGTTTAAAAATTTATTTAGTTCTTCTATTTCCTTGTCATTTTTGCTCAAAATATTTAAACTTGACCAAGTTAAAAGTCCCGCAAAAGGATTTAAATCTGAAGCATAAACATCCGCACCTAATCTGCTCGCTTCAAAAGGGATACTCCCCCCTCCGGAAAAACAATCGCCGATTTTAGGTGTATGTCCAAATCTTTTTTCGCCTAATTGTGCAACTAATTCTTGTATACTTGAAGCGGATGTATTTAAATGTGAATTTATTTCTACCCAGTCTGCGTCATTAATCTGAATCATCTCTTCAGGACGCATGCAATATACTAGTTTCTGATCATAAGTCATTCTATGATAGATTTTATTTTGTAGTTCTGATTTACTGACTGCTTTAATACCACTTTTATACTTAGGAATGTATTTTCCTTCTTCCATCTGAAAGAGTTCTCTTTTTTCTTTATCAGAAGCGTGTTGAAAGAGTATTTTTATAGGTATAGTTTTATTCTTTCGTAACTGTAATCCATTATCATCCATGGAAAGTAGCTTCAAAAATATCTTTCTGTCTTTCTTAGGGTCATTACTGTTTGGTAATAATAACCCTAAAATAGTTGCTCTTACCAGAATAAGTGGTTTTCTTCCCCACCATTTCCCTAAACCCGTTAAAGTTTGATTACTTCCTGCCTTCCTTTCTTTATAACTTTCCTTTGAGAGTTTAGAAACGGGAAACTGTCTTTCTATAAACGACGTATCATATTCTAACAAGATATACACTTCCTTTATTTTTTATCTATTTCGCGATCTATAGCCATATCGAAAAAACTCATTTGTCTGTCAATTTCTTCAATTGGATTTTCAGTTAAAGCATATCTAACTGCTTTTCTCCAACCACGATTATCATTTACACGGCCCGTGGCAGCATTTGTCATGGTAAATAACCACCATCTTTCCTCTATACTTAACCCCAACCAATTTTTAATTGCTGAAGGAATTACACTTGGATCACTATCTTCAATAGCCCATGTTAACAACACCAGTTCTTTCCCAAACAATCTTTGAACAGGTATTTTTCCTATTTTCCATCTTCCAACAGGAATTTGATCTTTTTTTAAACGTTCATTAAATTCTATCCTCAATGTATCTTCTATTTGCTTCCATTTATGCTTACTTAACTCAACCTTCGGTATATCATGCATAAAATCAATTGGTTGTTCTTCATTTTCATTAACTTCATGCCATTTAAAACGCTCATAAATGATAACAGGATCATTCGTTTTTCTCGGTACCTTTACTAAAAAGTGATGTTGAGATTCGCTTGGTAAAAACCCAAAGCCCAAATAATCTTTTTTATAGCTCATTATTGAACAATCTCCTGATCGTTATAGTCTGTTAATGAATTTTTAGATTCTGCCATCCAATCTAAAAATGATTGACCATTTTTAAATACAGCAATGCCGTATTCTAAGTTAATATTAACAGTTGACTCACTTAAGAAGCTGTCTCGTATAGAAGTCATACTATCAATAAGTTTTTCAATAGTTACATCAGTTGTTGAATCAATCATTAATTCGATCCAACCATTATTATTATGAAATTCATCGGTTTTAAAAAATTTCACAATTACGTCTTTTATTAAGGCTTTATGTTTCTTTAAGAGTTCTAATTGTTTGTATGTTTCAGCAGTATCACTTGTCGTACCATGTTTATAAAGTGTAAGTTTTTTCTGTTTGTCAATCTCTATTTTATTATCAGAGTCCCAATCTAACTTAATTGAAATCTGTTCAGAATATATTCCTTCAGCTTCAGCCACGGCTAATATATAAGAAGTATTCTTTTGTAATGTTACCTCTGAATGATAAATTCCTCCATGCTCCTTAGGATTTGAGCCATCAGTAGTGTATTTTATTTTAGCATACGGAGAAGATTGTAACTCAAGAATTTTATAATCCTCTTGATCAAGAATACGATATTTCACTTTGATATTATTTTCCCATCCTACAGCTTCTCCAGTTTCATGTTCATTTTTACTATCAACGCATAAAAATGACAATTTAATATCATTAGTTTTGTACTCCAGATCGTCTACCAGTTGCGAAGCTGTTGTAGCTGTTCCCCCCGCTTCCACATACACTTTATCACCATATAAAGGAGTTAATTTAAGTGTTACGTTGCCAGTCTCATCATTACCAGATCGTATTTCCTGAATTTGTACACTTGTTTTTTCTTTAGGAAATGGGGGTTTCTCAATATAACCACCACTTTCTCTCCAAATTCCTTTACTTAACATACTGTCTTTTAATGCATCTAAGGCATTAGGATTATTCTGTTTATGCCACTGCCACGCAGGATTCGTTGCAGAACGCGCTTTGACATCTGTCCATCTCATTTCTTTCTGAGTGAACAATCTATCCTCACATTTTTTGCGGAATGTTTCACTCGTGATATCTTCTGTAAATTTTTGACGTTGAATTAACACATCTCTTATTTGTTTTTCCCCATTATAATCATTCCCCGAAAATTGCATTAGGAAGTCTGCTTTCATTAAACTATTTTTAGCAGGGTAAAATAAATTTACGAACGTTTCTCTTGATGCTTGTAATATCTCTAGTTTAACTTTATCCGATTTTTCAATAGCTTTTTGATACTGTGGATTATTTGCAGGAACTTTTTCCTCGTCCATCCTTTCAATGATGACTTTTATTGCTTTATGTTCCTTTGCTGCCCTAACTAGTTTATCCATAGTACTTCTTTGACCAGACAAGAACATCACACGATTCTTTAAACGAGTATCTTCATAAAACTTAGATAGTTCGGGATGCAGACCTGAGTTGTTTGAGGTAGTACCTGAAAAAGGTTCAAATAAGACAAGTTGCACAGATTCTTCATTTAAATTTATTTCATCAACAGCCGGAAAGACTAATACTTTTTGATAACAATCTGACAATGCAGATGGTTTGAATTTACCTTCAAGGAAAGATCTTAGTTCTTTTTTTGCACTTTCTGAATCATAAGAATCAACAAGTGAATTCAATTCCGCAATCATGTTTTTCGTATTTTTGAAAAATAACCTTCCATCTCTATCAGAATATAAATACCAAGCTCGCATCATAAATTCGTCTAATGCTTTTTTTACTCGCGTAATATCTTTGTTTGGTTCGGCTAAATTCCCGATAGTTTCTGGAAGTAATAAACCTAATAATGCATTTGGAATATCTGCCAAAGACGCCATTAAAATCAAATTACTGAGTTCTTGCATATATGTTTCACCAAGTGCCTGATCAACCGATTCAGCAATTGCTTTACCATTTGATGCAATATCATGAGAGATTGCGTTACTTAACGATGGTTTAATTTGTGTAATTGCCGTAAACATTTCTGAATCATTTAGGTCAAAGTCAAATACGTTTACAAGTTGTTTTGTATTAGCCTTTATTATTTCTCCAGTATATAACTGACTTACAATGATTCTCATTAGGCGAATAAGACCACGCGTTTGTTGGAACCCAGCATTTTCCTTGAACCGTGCATATAAATCCTTAATAGATGGGTGGAAAGGGTAAGAATCCTTAATTCCTACAAAAATATGCTCAGGTGACACGCTAGTATACCCCATCTGTTTCGCTTCTAGTACAGCACTTTTATAACTATTTGCTACTTCTGTTATCACATCTTCAGAAGGCAGTTCTTCAAAAAGTCTTTTTCTTAAGATATGGTACACTTCATCAGATGCACTTCCGACAGGTTCTATGTTTTGAGCTGAACGGTTTACCTCATTTTCCAATTCTTTAAATGTAGATTGGAGTAACTCACTACCACTTTCATATGTAGCTTTCAAATCGGAAATTACTAAACATACATTTGATAGCTCTTCTTTTCCAAGTGCATTAAAGAGATTGGCTAATGCTGTTGTTGTTACAACTGCAAGATTTGTATCTCCTATTGTTTTTGATTTTGCATTTTCAAGATATGGTGGTAATTCATCCAATAAAATAAGCAGAGGTTCACCTTTCAATAAGTTTTCCCATGCTTTTTGTCCTGGAGCTTGTAAAGGTGAGTAATATTCTTTGAACATCTCTTTTTTTCCTAACTGTTCTGCAATCGCTCCCCAAATACCGTAAGGTGCATCACTTTCTCGACCAGTAAAAGCAACAACATTTACTTTTCCAAGGTGACTTTCTTTCCATGCTTCCCCCATTACCTTTTCTCGATACTCTGGATTTTTTGCTAACAGTCCGAGTGCAATCATACTGTGCGTTTTACCTCCACCCATCGATTGAGTAAGCTTAACTACTCCAGTTGAACCTTTTCTATGAAACCTTTTAAAAGCAGTATCCATTAATGCTTTCATTCCCTGAGTTGGGTAGTTTTCTTCAAAAAACTCAGAAGCATTTATATTTTTGTCCACTAAATCTGTGAGGTCTAAAACATCATCACGTTTTGTTTCATCAAAGACACTACCTCTTGGCTTACAATACTCTAACAAACTTTTCATACTTTCCCCTCCAAAATAATGATAATGAAATTCAAACTATAGATTAAGAATCATAGAAATAATTTCAAGTCGTCGCTTACCACAAATTTGCTTTACAGTCGTCGTAAAAGTATGATTTTTTAAAACTAATGATTCATTATTCGAAACAATTGTTTCAATCATATTAATCATTTCTTTCTCATTAATTTCTTTCGCCCAATATTTATCAATGACTGTATTAATTAATGTAGATGCCTCTTTTTGATTCCTACAAAAAGTATTAATGCTAATCACCTTCTAGTCATACTTTAATAGTTTTCTTGCTATTTTTTAATTATTTTCTTACTAAATTATATCCTTAATCAAAGTAAAAACAAAGGAGATAAGTAATATTTCCTATATTTATTTTGTGTATTGTTGCTTTTCTTTGATTAAAACCCAGGGGCACAAATAGTTTTATATAATTTTTCTCTGCACCACCATTGATTATGAACAAAGGGGGTATACCACCGTTTCATGCCCCACCCCTTTTTATAAGCCGTTATTTATCCATTCGGATAGATGACGGCTTTCTTATGTTTACAGAGACGACACGCGCGGTGAGAGGAGCGCATTCTTGAGAGGAGGCAAAAGTATGAATGATTCATTAGCCCGTATCCTTGTTAGTGCCAAAGAAACGAACAAGTGGGTTCCAGTAAAGTTCTTGACCAAGTATGGCATACAATAGGTAAATCTTTTGGATTTAGAGGATCAAGGTTTACTACTGGTTAACCACAGTAAAGCCAATGGACTCTTGTTGAAGTTAACACTAAAAGGTTATCACTACTTCTGATAATCGTCATAGAATCTTTCAGATAAATCAATTATCAATTAATAGGAGGAAATCATTTATGAAAAACAAATTTAAAGGTACAAACGAGTTGTTAAACGGAAGAAGTATTTCAATTGCAGAGGTTAGATCAATCTATCAAACATTGCTTGCTCAATATGAAGGCTTATCAGTCGAAATAGTAGATTCAGTCGAACGTAATGATTATGTAAGGCTCTCCCATCTACTGTCTAGAAGAAAAAAGTTACAAACAGCATTAGATGATATTAAATCTTTGCATGAGGATGATCTAGTAACCCAGCAATCGGTTAAGAAACGAATTGCAGATATATTAAACACAAGTGCAGAAACAACTGAATCAAAAGGCGAGGATACTTTGATTAAAATCACAAACAGCTTAGAGAAAGTAAATAACTCAGCGTTTAACATCGCATCTAAAACACTAGATTTATCAACCAAAACAATTAGTAAAGGCAATCAGCTTAATCACAGCGTTGGAAAGTTTCTTGTAAATAAGACCTCAAAAGGCTTATCGAAACTTGCAGATACATTCTACAAGCAATAACTAGCATCAATTGAAAGGAGGTGAAAATCAAATGAAGACAGATAAACATGTAAACAACATCGTACAATTCTCAGGTAACACAGAGTTAAATCGATCATCACTACCAAATATCATCTTATCATCAGATGCATCCAAACAACGGATTGATGAGCTTCAAAGATTCGTTCAGGATGTGATGATTAAAGGAGTCGATTATGGTTTGATTCATGGCTTTTCAAAACCTACCTTATTAAAGCCTGGTGCGGAAAAGTTATGTGATGTATTCGGCTTCTCTAAGACAGCAGAAGTCGTCAATCGTATTGAGCAATGGGAGTCAGGAATATTTGCATACGAGGTGAAGATGGAACTCATACGCAAAGATATTGGTATTGTCGAAGCTGAAGGTTTGGGATCATGTAATAGCAAGGAATCGTCGTTTCAACAACAAGATCCTTATACGATCGTCAACACCGTATTGAAGATGGCGAAAAAGCGAGCATTGATTGATGCAGTGTTATCTGCAACACGTTCAAGTGGATTGTTTACACAGGACATCGAGGATTTTCCTAAGCAGTCAAACATTAAAGGGGGTGATGATCTTGTAACAAAGGTTCAATTGCAGACGATATTCGGTATTGTCAACGAAATTGATATGCCGACAGATGTTGCAAAAGAAATGATGAAGATGACATTTGGCGTTGAACGTAGTACTCAACTGACAAAGAAACAGGCATCTGATTTCATTCAAGACTTGCTTCATTTAAAAGAGGCATATGAGGAGGTGAGGAAGTAATGGAATTACAGGAAAATAATCATCAATGAAAAGCTCATGGATTGCAGATGCAGTCGATGAGCTTTTTTATTGCACAAAAAGAGATGAGCTCATCACCACATGGACTCATCTCAGGCGCTAGTGTAATCACTTAATTACATTGTAGCGCATAACAGTTATTCACTCAATCAGGAGGGGCGTATATCGTCTCTCCCTTTTATTTCAATCAAACAAATAATGGAGGAATTTATAATGAACAATTCAATCGATAAAATTACATTTAAAAATCTATTGGCAACAACTACTCGTGAAAAGGAAGACAGTTATGTAGTGAATGAAATATTCAGCCGCTACCCATCTATTCAAGAGTTGTTGGATTTAACGGAGGAAGAGTTATTGCAAATCAAAGGAATTGGGAAAGTAAAAGCTAAGCAGATCATCGCAGCACTACAACTTGCACGTATGAATCCATGCCCGGTTGAACAACGGTTTACGATTCGCTCACCTGAAGATGCGTATGATTATTTGAAAGATATGCAGTATTTAAATCAAGAGCATTTTGTTGTGTTGGGACTCAACACCAAAAATCAAATCATATTTCGCGAGACGGTGTTTATTGGTTCGTTAAACGCATCGATTGTGCATCCTAGAGAAACGTTTAAACATTTAATACGCCGAAGTTGTGCGAGTGCTATCGTTGCGCACAATCATCCTTCAGGAGACACTAGTCCAAGTCAAGAGGATATAACCGTAACCAAGCGCCTTGTGGATGTTGGAAACGTAACAGGAATAAGTATTCTCGACCATGTCATTATCGGCCATGAAAAATATGTGAGCCTAAAAGAAAAAGGATATCTATAAAAAATCTCTATGAGAAAGTCAGTGAAAGTGCTGAAAACGGCACCATCACTGACTTTTTCTTTAAATCATTAATTTACGGGCTAAAGTTTAATAATTTCATTCCCCTTTTGTCGGGAACCACCCCTGATAATACCGAAAACCCTGATATAGTGAGTTTTTTGTTGCCATCTAAAATCTATACAAGTTTTAATAATGTCTAATTTTTACAATCTCTATGTATATATCCGTAAAAAGTGCTAATTGTAACATTGAATTCAAAGATTTTTACTTTTTATCATAAATAAGATACCCTACCTCCGGCTAATAAATCATTTATGATATGGCTCATTTTTCTGTATTTTGAACGCACGATAGACTTGTTCCAGTAAAATAAGCTTCATTAGCTGATGAGGGAATGTCATCTCTGAGAATGATAACTTTTGATCCGCACGCTTTAATACAGCATCACTTAATCCATTCGAACCACCGATGACGAATGATACCTGACTCTTTCCATGTATGCTTAGCTGCTCCATGTTCCTAGCCAATTTTTCTGACGACCACTGTTCACCCTGTAGATCAAGGACTATAACGTACTGGTTAGGCTTGATCCTGTTTAATATCCGCTCTCCTTCTTTTTCCTTCACCTGATTCATTTCCTTCTCACTCATCTGTTCAGGAGCCTGTTCATCATTCACTTCATCCATTGTCAGCTTACAGTATGGACGGAGCCGCTTTTCAAACTCTGCAATGCCTGATTTTAAATACTTTTCTTTAACTTTACCTACACTAACAACTTGTATTTGCATGTTTTATCTTCCTTTCATCAATATTATGCGAATTCAATTGGAACAGACGTAGAGCATTGGTATAATACATCTCTATTATTAATAGACCAACCCAGTAGATGAATTTTTTTCTTTATTGGGATTGGAAATACTTTCTGTTTTACTAGCATCACTCTCTCTGATAACTTCCACGTATCAGATAATTGATCAACAATGAGTTTCAGACGTAACAGTCTTGATGTTAGCAGCCAATCTTCAATGTTTGATTTCAAGATGCAGTGAATATCTATACACTGATTAAAATATGCAGGATACCTCTTAAACCTTTTCTTTTCTGCGCTCGATAAAGTTCTATATGCGTGCATCAACGTTTTTTCAGAGTTGATAAGCTTTTTAACCTTTAAACGTCCATCCAGTTGATCAATATCAACCATCCTTAAGTGCTTAAAAACATCCGCACGCTCATCAAGTAGAAATTGTTCAAGTGTTTTTCTGTTTTTAGGTGGGACTTTATGCTTCTTTTCAATTCGTGTCAACTGTTGATTAACACCTAATTCTTTAGCTTTATTATACACCTTAGTTTGGCTCCCGGAGCGTTGATTATAATAGTAGGTGCTATTTGACTGTGGTGGATTATAAGGATCCTCTCTTAGATGTGAAGCCCATAATCTTCTTGCAACCTCATGTGAATTATACTCTGTTATATCAATTTGTTCATCCCAGACACCTACTTTAACGTTCTTATAGTCTCCTAAAATAAGTGAAACAAGATCTAACATTTCAATTGGAGTCAATAAGTTGGTGTGAGGATTGATTTCAATAATCGTATTAGGTAAATTAATGTACTTACTTCCCCATTTGATAACAAATAGTTGATGATCCAATAAGTATCTGTAATGTCCATTATCCTTTGCGCTCACTGAGTAATTTATAAATAAAGCAGGTTTAACTAAATCCCAGAACTCTTTTGAAACTACATCATTTGAGTATAGTATAACCCCATCATAAGGGGATCGAGCTCTAATTGCTGATTTATGGACTATTTTACTCAATGTAGGATGTGACATAAGTTGCTTATTCAGCTTTGTTTGATTAAACCGTGTTTGCATACCTTTCACCTCATTGTATTTTTATAGCTCAATTCATTGATATGACTGTATTCATGCCAGATTACATGTCCATCAATCCGAATAGCCATAGAGATAACTCTCTAAAACATTTACATTTGTTCGTTTATTTTATTTGTTTTTATATTACCAAAGTAGTATAATGAAGTAAAGAATAAAGAAAGAGGTGTCAATGAATGTCTAATCGTACAATTGATTCTGTTGAGTTCCAGCTCCTGAAACACAGTTCATTTGGTGAGCGAATTAAATATTTCCGTAATGAAATAAAAACAATCCAACCAAAGGTGGATTATTCTACACCAGCAATCGCTAAACGTATCGGGGTTTCTCCACAAAGCATAACTGCTATTGAAAGAGGGGAATCAAAGAAGCCATCCTTTTATCTTATTAATCAACTGACTAAAGAATATGGTGTACCTTTAGAAGCTGTTACAGATGAATTTTATGAGTCAGAAGAACGGTTATTTACCATTGGTCATTCTACTCAGATTGAAGTTGATTTTGATTTGGAGGGCATGGATGAGATTGAAGTAAATACTAATCCTGAGAAGGCACTAGGTATAGTTCTATATGAAAGAAAGGGCGAGAACAGTGTTCGTCTATTACTCAACGAAGAAGTTAACAACATAAGAAATGACATTGAGCTAGTTCAATTACTATCCAGGTTTATTTATGAAATTGAGGTACATAACACGAAAACCTCCCTCAAATTGGCAGACTTGTTTAAAAAGAAAAGCCCTTTCGAGTATGCAACAAGCCTGTATAGAGTATCAGAGGGTTCAAATCCATATGCGCAAAAGGATGTTATCCATACATTCATTAACGAGATGCTGGCAGGAAGGGATCGCAACTAATTTATGTCTAATTCAAATGACAACATATCCGATCGGCTTCAAGAGAAGCAAAACGAAAAACAACAATTCATTAAATCACTATCAGACTTAATTCATAGCAATCTTGCTGAAAATAAGAAAGGAGAAAAACAAGATGACTAACCCAACAAAAGCTGCGTTATATGCACGAGTTAGTACAGAGGAACAAGCCACAGAAGGTTACAGTATACAAGCACAAATTGGAGAAATTGAAACTTATGCTAAAAACAACAACATGGAAATTGTTGGTAGATACGTTGATGAAGGTGTAAGTGGAAAGAATATTTCTGGTCGACCTGAGATGAAACGTTTATTAATGGATATTGACGACAATCATTTTTCCAAAGTGATTGTTTATAAGATTGATCGTATTTCTCGTAAGTCAAAAGATGCTTTAGATATTGCAGAACGATGTGAAATGGCCAATGTTAGTTTAATCAGCCTTAAAGAAAACTTTGATATTGCAACTCCAATGGGTAAGATGGTTTTTCAAATGATGAGTAACTTCTCTGAGTATGAACGTAATTCTATTATTGAACGTGGTAAAATGGGAATGATTCAACGTGCCAAAGAAGGCTACTACAATGGAGGTAGAGTGTTAGGATATGATAGTGTCAATAAAGAATTGGTTATTAACGAGGAAGAAGCACATGTTATTCGTTTGATTTTTGATTATGCGGAACAGGATTTAGGTAATAAGGCAATTGTTAACCGAATCAATCCCATGGGGTATAAAACGAAACGAGGGTTTGAGTTCTCAATCAATACAGTTAAAACGATATTAGAAAACCCTATTTACATTGGTAAAATTAGGTTTAATATGTATGAAAATTGGTCAGAAAAACATCGTAAAGGAAAAAATAAAGATTATATTCTAGTCGACGGAAGGCATGAGGCTATCATTGATCAGGAACAATGGAATATGGTGCAACAGAATCGCAAGAAGCGTTCTACAAAACCTTCACGATCCAATAAACCATATATACTAAACGGCCTTTTAAGATGCCCTAAGTGCGGATATGGTATGGTTTCTGCATCATCGAAAGGTTCAAAAGGTAAGACGTATCGGTATTATGTATGTGGACTATTTCATAACAAAGGTAGTAAAGTATGTAGCGCTCATTCCATACGTGCAGATCTTGCGGAGCAGCAGGTAATGGAAGAATTAAAACGTATTGTATCTGAACCATTTGTATTAAATCAAATTATTGATAATGTTAATGTGAAGCGTAGAGATGCAAAGACTCCGATTAATGATGAAATTAAGACACTACAATCTAAGCTAAATAAAGTAGAAGTTCGAATTAACAACATAACGGAGCAATTAATGGATGACCCTTCGTTAGTAGCCATTTTCAAACCAAAGCTTAAAGGGCTTACCGAGGAACAGCAAGATTTTCAAAACAGGCTTGAAGCATTAAATAGTGAATTAGGAGAATGTGATACAACTCCTATAGATGCACAGGCACTTCATCACCTTTTAAATAACTTTGAGAAAGTAATGAAGGATGCTGATCCTGAAAGACAAAAGGCATTACTCCGCTTAATCATAAAGAATATACAGATTAGTAAAGAGGCACCTCGGGGAATTGGAAGACATATCGAGAAGATAAATCTACATTTTGATTTTACAATAGAAGGATTAGAGGAACAGTCGTTGGAGTTACTCGATGCAGTTGGTATGGATTTTGTTGAGCCGGTGGAGAATTGGATGCTGGAAAAAAAGGATGGGAAAATGTTGAGCGAAATGATGGATTCTCTTAATATTTTACCCTTAAAAGATGTACGGTTCACCACGATTTATCCGAAACCCCCGATAAACCTGCTCCAACAAGATTAACCGCATTACCTGATGAGGAAACGTCATCTTGGAGAACGACAATGCTAAATCACTTCGCTTTTCCACCGCTTCACTAAGCCCGAGGGATCCTCCAATGACAAATGCTATTTTGCTTTTACCGTAGGTTGCAAGTTCATCCATTTTGGCAGCCAGTTGCTCGGAGCTTAGCATTTTTCCATTTATCTCAAGTGTGATGACATAGGTGTCCGGAGGGATTGTGCTAAGTATTCGTTCTCCTTCTTTTCGTTTTACTTCATTTTCTTCTGCTTCGCTCCTATTTTCAGGAGCCTTTTCGTCTGCTAGTTCATGAATATCGACTTTTGCATAAGCACTCAGGCGCTTTAAATATTCATCGATACCCAGTTTCAAGTATTTTTCTTTTAATTTCCCTACTGCTACAATGGTTATTTTCATTTAATATCACCGTCCTCATTATTAGTTAGTTTATCAAACGACAGAAATATCGCCTAGTTACGCTACCGGAATAAAATGTATTTCGGATATATGTATTTGAATCGTGCAAACTAATCTAAGATACTTATTTTTATTAGGAGGATCATTAATGACTGTCCAAACACAAATTCAACAAGCGCTATCAGCGGCTCAAAGTGTTGAAGCTAGCCTCACACAATTTGGCTTAGAGACGCAGAATGAGCAAGCAAAACAACAATTTCAACAGTTATCACAACAACAAAAAACCATTGTTCAACAGTTGCAAGCACGTTATGATCAAGTCTTAGAAGAAGAACCTCAATTTAAGCAGAATAAATAGAAGAAAGCAGCAGATCAAATTCTGCTGCTTTTGTCTTATTTTTTAACGCTTACATACCTTATTCCTTTAGATAGACAGCCATTTCTCCCATTAGTTTATCCATTTGTTTAGCATAGCTATTGTACATTTCCTTTGCCTCTTTATTTTGCGTTTGTAAGGAGAAATTAACAAGACTTGATTGAAGTTGCTTGATAGTTGCTGCTGCTAATAATTTTTCTTTTACTTGTGGTATCTTCTGTTTATCATTGTAAAGATCGACATATACATTACCCATTGAATCAATTTGTGCCATGAAAACATCAGAGAATTCCTCTGCTCCCTGTTTTTGTAATTCACCTAACAACCATGTTTTTGTATACCCACCATCTGATAAGGATTTCTCCAGTACGTTTCCATCTATTATAACAATAAAGGGAAGATGTTCCTTTTCAACTACCATGCCTACATCAACTGGAGTTAGTGGTTGCAATTCTTTCTTTTTTAATATGGATATATCACCATTTTTCTCAATAACTGCTGACTGAATGTCGGAAACCTTAAAAACATCCTTTTGTCTTAGCAGAACCATTAATTCATCTATCGTCAAATCTTCTTTTTTCAAGTTTTTCTCCAGAATATTTCCATCTCTAATTACAGTAACAGACTTTCCTTCTAATAGTGTCCGAAAACGAAACGATTTCATTTCTATTTTTGATAAAATGATTGGTATTCCTGCCCATATAATCATTCCTAAAACAAAATTAGACATTCTAACATGCGGACTAAATGTTAATTCCGCAGCAATACTTCCAATCGTAATTCCTACAATATAGTCAAAATATGTTATTTGGGTGATTTGTCTTTTTCCCATTAGACGCGCTAAAGTCAGCATTAAAGTAAATGCAATTATTCCCCTAATTAACACAAATTCTAAATCATTCATCTGGTTTCACCCTTTATATATGTACTATTTATACATTATTGGGCCAAACTTAGACTAACCATACTTATTTTGAAAAATAAATTAAAAGGACGGTGTTGTGAAAATGGCTTCATTCAGGTTAACAATTGTTTCATTTATACTCTTGGCATCTATTACTGGTTGTGATTTATTAAAAACTGAAAAAGATGATCTATTATTTAATGCAGTTACTGAGATAGAACTTCAAGTCGATAAAAAGGAATGGGATAAATCTACTTCCACCATAAATGAATTTCAAGAACTTTATGAAAAGCGTAAGTGGAAATTGCAGCTATTGGGGGAAATGGAAGATTATAAGGAAATAGAGCTGGAAATGGGAACACTGAAGGAAAGTCTTAAAGATCAAGATCAATTAGAGTCTAAGATTAGTCTTGGTCAAATTATGAAACGACTACAAATCATTTATGATGACTTTTAAAGAAGGCTACTCTAATATAGTAGCCTTCTTCGTTTAAAATTGGGGTTCTTCTTGTTCTATTTCCTCCATCCGCTTTTCTAACCCTTCTACTATCTCTTGCAATTGCTTTGCTGCATTACCATACATTTGTTTAGCGGTTTCATCTTGGGTTTTTAATGAAAATGTTTCGAAATTGGCTTGTACACTCCTTGCATCAGCCAGAGCTTGTTGTACCTGTGTACCAACAGTCACTTTTTCCACCTGCCTTTTTCAGTAAAATCACCTTACCTTATTTTCCCTTTAGAAACGATTTTTATCAGGATCTTCCGAAAACATAATTGACTATAGTAGGACATACACTCTTTAAGAAGGAATCAGGAGGGAAGTGGCATGTTTACTTTTCTTTATGAGCATGGTTGGTTATTTTTCTTTGTTTCTGAAGGACTTATATGGATTTTTATCATTTCTTTTATCATTTTTCGCTACAAACTTTTGTTAGATCGGTTAAGTCTATTCTTTTTAACATCTATTATCATTTTTAACCTATTCCAGGCATCTTTGGTTTGCATCAACTACTATTTCACAGGTAAAGTATCTTTTTTCCAAGTGTTTATTACTCTCTTTTTTATTTATGCTACTACATTAGGAAGTTCCGATTTTCTGCGCCTTGATTCGTTCATAAAAGAAAGATATAGAAACAATCAGAGAGTATCAAACAGCGCGCATATAAAATATCGTGGGTTCCTTTTTTTAATGCATTCTGTGGCGTTTGTTATTCTCCATTTCATCTGGTATATAGCCGACAGCTCAACGGTTGGTTTACCAAGTATACATTTATTTATATTCAATGAGTGGGTTGAATACCCTCATCAAGGTTTTTATAGTTATTCCACATTCAATATCATAAGTTATATATGGAAGATTATTTATTTTTTTGACTTATGTGTGTTTATTATTTATCTAATCTTATTTTCAAAGCGAGCCAGTTGAGATTATTGTTACTAGGACTTGCTTTAGAGACATATATATAACCTGATGACTTACAACAAGGGGATGAGAACATTTGGTGGATTTTATAAGAAGTGCTTCATTTGAACATCAGTTTTGGCTGCAAGTTTTGGGAGATCATTCTAGATTTATTCGAGATTCCCTTTATCCAACTGAGGCGGATGATGTTCAATTAGCCATGGAATTTGTGAATACATTTGATGAGCTGCTAGAGCAGTCAAAATCGTTAACGAATAACAATGTCATTGCTTTTACCAAACATGCGGAGGCCGCTACAGATCAACTGAAGGAATTTAAATTTTCGATTATAAGACGTCACTTAACTGGGGATATTGGTATTCATTTGTCACCAACATTTATCAATCATATGGTAAATGAGTTAGAAGAATATCAACGGGTGATGGGCTATTTAAAGCAAGGGGAAGCCCCACCGATTTTCCATGAATTACATCATCACATGATCTGGTTGCTCGATGCTTCGGGGCATGCTGGGGCTATAAACGATGAACTAGATGCGATTGAAAAAAGATTAAAGAAAAAGAGCAAGGAGTTTTCCAAGCACTTTGACCAATTTTACCTAAAAGCAGTTGAATTAGCGGGTTATTTGCGTTCTAATCTTCATTCGTTTCCGGCGTTAGGAAGGTTTAACAATGAGGTGGAAGTAGAGTTGAATTTGTTCAGAGGCTTTCTTCATGAAGTAGAGGAAATGGAACTCTCTAATACGGTACTTAGTTCATTCTCTGCACTCATGGCAGACCACATGGCACGGGAGGAGTGCTATTACTTAATAAAACTTGCTGAATCAACCAATACCAATCCACCCGATTGTGATCCTACCAAACCACGAACAGAATAGTAGTAAAGAGAATCTCATGAAAGAGATTCTCTCTTTTGTTGTGCATTATTCCGTTTCATGTTCAGCAAGTACGGTTGCAATAGCATCTTCAATGGAAGTAACGGATGAACCAACATAGTTATTAATCATGATCGAAAATATCAATTCTTCTCCATCTTTTGCTGTAACATAACCAGATAATGTTGACATTCCGGTTAGAGAGCCTGTTTTGGCTTTGACATTTCCTCTTGTCATATCTCCTGTCATCCGGTATCGCAAAGTACCTCCAACAAAACGCTCCGGTTCACCAGCCACTGGCAAAGCGTTTTCAAAGACCGGGAACCAATTTTTATCTTGAGCTGCATAAAGTAATTGTGAAATTTCTTCTGCTGGGATCATGTTTTTATGGGACATTCCTGAACCGTCACGTAGCAAAAGCGTCTCTGTATCCACTCCTAATTCTGATACTACATTCTCCACTACTTCTATCCCTTTATCCCAACTTCCTTCTCCGTGTACAACCCTACCCATTTCCTTTATCAGGGTTTCTCCATGTCCATTATTACTCAATTTCATGAACGGGATAAACAGTTCTTCCAATGTCATTGATTTTTTCGATGTAAGAACGGTTGCATTTTTTGGTGTACCATCTGTTTTCATTTCCGTTTTACCTACAAATGTAATACCTTTTTCCTCCAATGATTTCTTAAATACATCGAGCGCGTAACCAGTAGGCTCCCATACAGCAGCCCATGACCTGGCCCTTGTCCCATCTAGTGGAATCTGTCCTTCAACAACGATGTTATTCGTTCCATGTTCTCGTTCGATAGAAATACTTTTTGACTTATCTTCTGCAACCGTTTCTGCTTTGTTTACAATCGTTACATAATCTGTTTTCGGTGTCATGGTAACTTGTGGGCTCTCACCTACTTTTGAAGCTGGCTTTACTTCAACAATAACTGTACCTGCATCATAGTCTTCATTTGGAGATAACGTTAATGCGGAAACTTGTGCACCCGTATAATATGGTTCGTCTGACCAATTTAAATCTAATGATAAACGAACATCGTCATACCAACTATCATCACCTATAAGATCTCCTTTTATTTTTTTAATTCCCTGTCCCTTTAAATCTTCGGCAAAATGGTTAAAATCCTCTTTTAGTAAGGTTGGATCCCCTTTTCCTTTTACGTATACGTTCCCTTGAAGCACGTCCCCTTTAACATTGCCATCCGTCAATACCTCTGTTGTAAATTTATAGTCTGGCCCTAGCGTCTCTAGTGTAGCTATACTCGTTAATAATTTCATATTAGATGCGGGGTGCAAACGTATATCACCAAAATGGGAGTATACATCCTCTCCTGTTTCTGCATGTTTTATGTTTATTCCAGTTGATGTTCCCTCTAAACGTTCATCAGTCAGAATTTCATCCATTTTTTGTTCCAGCGTTATATGTTCAGTTGATTCGTCTTGTGTAGATTCTTCGGATGCTGCTACAAACAAGGCTACTCCCCGTTCATGAAATGGTAAAAATGCTACCATAGCGATAAGGGAGATAAAAAACACCCTTTGTACATTTTCTTTAGAAACCATAAGGTTGTCCACATCCTCTTTGAATATATTTTTTGATTATTTGTAATTATACAATATATCGAACAGACAAATCATGTTTACAGCAGAAATTCATTCTATTGAACTACAGCTAAATAGGAATATCGGCTAAACGTCTGCATTCTTTTTACCTATGTATAATTGGTGTTTTATATTTTTTTATTCTGGGAATTGTATGGATGTAGTTAACGTTATGGAAAAGGGAAAGTATTCTATTGCATCAGGGAGTGATTATATTGAAACAGACTCTATTTGTACAAACTGGTACAGGTGTTGATGTGCATGGTCAGAACATAACAAAAGCAGCTGTGCGGGCTGTAGAGAATTCCATTTGGTACAACTCCATGCCTGGAATTGAAAAAGTCCTTCCAGATCAACAAATTGAAAATATGAAGGTAAACGTACGCGTAGCTGTACCACTTGATCGCGAAAAGTTAGATACAGAAGAAGTAAGAAAAGCCATACCTTATGGTTCGGTAAATGTGGAAGTTACAGAAGGGGGCATGGCTACTTCAAGCGGCATTATTTTAAAAGATAAAGATGATGAGAACGATTTAATGTATATCGTAAATGCAGCTGTTGAAGTAGGATATTAGTTTTTAAATAACAAAAGCTAGAAGCGCCCGTTTAGCAACGTATGGGCTGAGCCCGCGCATCGCGGGTGGGTCGACGTTGCCGCCGAAAGCGGCGAAGTTAGTCGATCTTCCAAATCCGCATGAGATAAAGGAAACATGCCCCTTCATAGGGGTATGCCGACGTTGGGCCGGGAGCCCGCTTTTAGTCGGCCTTCCTTTGCTAAGCGATTCGATGTTGACTTATCGTAAGGAGGATTAGGAAGCCCACTAACAGCACGGGCGCTGGAGCTGGACGTGGCTTAAGCAGTAAATAAATTATCCACAGGCTCCTAATTTTAATAATTTCTCACTAGCGTTGCATAAAATTTTTCAACAGAAGTCAAACAAATTATTTTATGCCAAAATTATGAATA
>NZ_JBHTKJ010000068.1:0-1836 GCF_042675965.1 Virgibacillus byunsanensis
AATCCTTGAGGAAAGGTCCCCTCCTACTTGACCCATTAAGGCTTGGCGATAAGCCAAGTTTTCTAACATTTATTCAACTATTTTAGATTCGGCGTGTGCTTGATTGATCAATTCGGACATAGATACAAATTGAAAGCCCTTGTTCTTTAATCCAGGTAATATCGTTTTTAACGCATCTGCTGTTTGCTTAGCCGAATCAGAGGCATGTAATAATATGATATCCCCGTTGGACGTTTGTTTCATTATAGAGTCTTCAATAAACTGAGTTCCTGGATTTTTCCAGTCGTTAGGATTAACATTCCAGTGTATAACGGTAAAGTCCAAGTTTTCAGCAAGCTTAATAATTTCTTTATCAAAGTGTCCACTTGGAGGACGGAGAAGTTGAACGTCCTTATAACCTAATTTACGAAAAACCTCCTTTGCATATAACAGATCTTTTCTCACTTGATCAATTTCCTGATCCAAATAACTCTTATAACGGTAGCCTAACATTCCCAGTTCATGATCTGCTTCTGTTATATCCTCCAATACCCCAGGGTGACGTTCCGCCCATTCACCACTGACAAAAAAGGTAGCTTGTACCTGATTTTGCTCTAGTTGTTTTAAAATATCATGGACCCGTTCTTCTCCCCAGCTTATATTGAAGGTTAATGCAATGTTTTCTTCATTGGCATTTCCTTTAGACAATGCGGTTGGTTTGTCCTGAGAAAATACTGAAAATGCCCCATCACGCTCAAACCATAAAAATGTAGCTGTAAATAAAGCAAATAACACAATGATCATCCATCGTTTCCATCTGTTAAAACGCCAAACATAAAAATGACTCATATATCACTCCCCCTATTCCTGTTATATATATTCTATGAATGTAAATTAGCAATATGAACAAGCTATGGAAAGATATAGTTGCTTTCTCTTCAGAAGAAGTCAAGAAGTTATATAGAAATCCGAATTTATATGATGAAAATGTAGAAAAGAAGGGAATGGTAAATGTAGTCTAGCCTGAGTATGTGAATAAGCTCTGTAATTTAACTAATAGAGTTCAAAACGTAATGTGAAATCAACTTGCAACAACTCAATATAATTGACTAGTAATAGAAAATAGAGGTGAAGAAATGCTAGGGATATTAATTAATGACATAGAACAAAAAGAAATGGAGTATTTGGTAAAACGTGAATTAGAGGAAATACTATTGGATTTAGGAGATCATCGAATTGATTACATGGTAAGGCGTGCTATGCAAGAAAGGTATAAAACGTTATTTCAAATGTATCGTAGAGTAGCTAGTAAACAAGAATGTATGAAGTACATGCCAACACGATCAAGAATGGATAAGCATTAAACTATTAAACAGCGCGGCTGAGAATAAATATGATATCTCAGTCGTTTTAAATTTATAAAAAAATAATAATATGTTGAATGTATAATCATAGCAATCTCCGATTTTGTGTAGGCTGCTACCAATTAAGGTGACGAAGTGTAAAAAATAATTCATATTTTCTATTGAACTTATATTATTATTATGCTATATTATTTCTTGTTGTCAGATAGAAAGCACATCGCAACACAGAATAAATTTTTCTTTTTAAAACGTGTTGACAATTATTCGTAACCGTGGTAAATTATATGTCGTCGCAAAAAACGACAAAAGAAAAATTGCTCCTTGAAAACTGAACAAAACAACCAGTATGTCAAGAGAAACATGAACTTGTTTTTCGAAATTTTTTAAGCCAGAAGTTAAGTCTTCTGATTGCTAAGACAACCGATGTGATTGATTGGTGTCAATCATATTCAAACTTTATTGGAGAGTTTGATCTTGGCTCAGGACGAACGCT
>NZ_JBHTKJ010000069.1:0-8279 GCF_042675965.1 Virgibacillus byunsanensis
AATCCTTGAGGAAAGGTCCCCTCCTACTTGACCCATTAAGGCTTGGCGATAAGCCAAGTTTTCTAACCAAGTAGAACGTGGGACTTTAACTGCACATGGGAACAAAGGAGACACCCCTCCATACTAGGTTGCTCTAATTTACAGTTTAGAAGGGAGAAGCAAAATGGAAGAAACAAATGGTAAGGCTATTGCTTCACTTATATTGGGAATATTATCGATTGTCTCCCCATACGCCGGTTTAATTCTTGGAATTATTGGTCTGATTCTGGCATCTATTAGCATTAAAGAAATAGCGAGTTCTAACCAACAAGGAAGAGGTTTAGCAGTAGCAGGTAGAGTTTGTAGTATTGTTGGGATATGTATTAATGGTCTCATTTTTTTATTTATGATTGCTGGTTATTTATTGTTTACGACATTTTAGAATGGATAGGCCTACCTTATAAAATGGATATTTTCCTAGCATAACATCGCTGGATTTTACATAGGATGAATCATTGTATAAAATCAAAAAGGTCTTATGTGCTTGTTTTATCGCCAATTTATGAGGGCTGTCTAGTTTTCATTATGTTGCATGTGTGGAATGATTAAGCTATTTTAAATAGGGAATAGAACTGTATAAAGGAGTTTAATACGTGGCTGAAAAAGTAAATTCGTTTGCGCCAATTATTCCATCAAATCCTAAAGTTCTTATACTTGGTTCCATGCCTGGAGGACTTTCTTTAGAAAAACAAGAGTATTATGGGAACCCGCGAAATCATTTTTGGGATATTCTATTTACGCTTTATAGTCAGGAAAAGTTAGAGGATTACGAAGACAAAATAACATTTGTAAAACGTCGTGGCATTGCGTTATGGGATGCAATTGGTACGTGTTCTCGTGAAGGAAGTCTGGATTCCAATATTGTAGACGCGGAACCAAATAATATCGAAGGATTACTACAACGTTTTCCTACCATCAAACTAATTGTCTGTAATGGAACGAAATCATATCAGGTTTTCAAAAAGTATTTTTCTTTAAATGAACTGCATGATGTTAATGTAGTGAAGTTACCATCGACAAGTCCAATACCTGGTCGTTATAACAAAACATTCGCAGGGAAAGTGGAGGAATGGAAAATCATTTTAGAATATATGTAGGTTGTATGTCATTTTTACAGTAAGTGGCGACTTAATGTGTGGAAAATGATACACTTAATGTAAGAAATATAATAATTGAATTATTCAGGTATTGCTCAGTATTCGAGCCGCAAGCGGCAACTTGCGACTCGGACAGTTACCCGCAAGGAGCGGCGACTTCGTACAATGATCAAGAAAAGTAATTATCCTTAGATCACTTTTACCGGCAGGATGGTTACTTTTTCTCTTGGCTGTTGACAATTAACAAAACGAGTGTAGCGAACATCATCATCAACTCGAGCGTACTGTCAATTGATATCACTTACTTCAACCCCTTTCGTGAGGGGAATTTTAGTCGCCAAGTAAAAGAAGTTACTCTTATACGCTTTTAGTGAAGCCACCCTGCGTAACCTGTCCTCCACATTATACTACAAAAGAATTTGTAATGGTTGTAATTTTCTGTAAATGGTACTATGTGCATAGAAGAACAAGGTTTATTTCAAAAAAGTTAGTCCAATTTATTCATAAAAAATTTCCTATATATTATGAAATAGTGATATGTTTACTTCTATCATGTTTATATTTTCGATAAAAATCAATCATTGGTTTAACGGTATCTTGTAAGTCAGGACAAATGATTCCTGCTTCATTTAGGTCTGCTACTGCCTGCGTACAATCGTAGGATGAGTTAATGATATAATAGTTCGTTGCTTCTTTTTCCACTTGAAGCCATTTACGTATTGGTGCTGCTGACAAAGAAATTCTCAGAACTGAAAGTGGAATGTTGCCTTTTGGTGTTCTTCCTAGGTAATTTTGAGTCAGTATTTTTTGCAGTTCTCTCATTTTATATGGGTTTGGATCAGTCAGATGGTAGGTTTCACCTTCACCAACAGCTGAAGTAGCCAAATAGCTGGTTGCCTTTAGCACATAATCGGATGGTACGAAATTCCCTTCCGTATTTCCCTCACCAATGTAAGGAATAACTGGTAAGAAGCTTATGTGATCTAATAAATTTAGAAAAAAATAAATTCCATCAAATTTTATAGTCTTACCAGTTTCGGAGTGTCCTTTTACTATTGCTGGCCGGATTATAGTTGTTGGTAGAGTTTGCTTCAGATCATCTACAAGAACCTCTGCATGGTATTTTGTTTGTTCGTAATGATTTTTAAATGATTGTCCTTCTACAAGCTCGTTCTCATATATTTTACCTTCTCGATCTCCAGATACATATGCTGTACTGAAATAAATGTATCGTTCCAGATTTCCTAATGTTTTCACCCAATTGTTAACGTTTTGGGTGCCATTTATGTTTACATTAAAGGAAATGTCCTTTAGTACAGCCAAGTCATATATAGTTGCCAGATGAAATACATGTGTAACTGATTCTTGTAAGATTCGGTTTATATCTCGGTCAATCTCCAGGTTAGCTTTTGTAATGTCACCTGAAACAATGGAAAATAAATTTTTACTTACTTTACTTTTTTTAGCAAGATGGGTGATATCTTTAGTAGCTTGATCTTTAAGATGTGGGAGAACAAGTAAATAAATGTGTTTCATCTGTTTCTTATGATCGTGAATAAGTTGCTGGATAAGATTACTTGCCAAAAACCCAGGATAACCGGTAAGAAAATAGGTCTGGTTCATATGTACAACCCCTATCATGAAATGTATAATAGATCTATTATATCTTTTTTTTAATTACTTCTAATTTTATAAAAACTCATCTTGCATTATGTAACTTTTTTATGTAGAATAAGATTAATTTAAATCATGCACTATAAAAACGTTGAAGAGGAAAAGTAAGGTTTAGCTATTTTTCGACAGAGAGCTTTGGTAGCTGCAAAGAAGCAAAAATACGAATCTGAACAATGGCCTTTGAGTTTCGTGCTGAACGTATCAATTGATATTAGTAGGTTCCGACGAGATTTGGTACTCGTTATCCATACCACAGTATAAAAGTCATCTGACTTATGTACTTGCAGAGGCTGTATGTGTGAGCATGCAGTAAACTAAGGTGGTACCACGTTCATTCAACCACGTCCTTATCGTTTATTCGGTAATGGCGTGGTTTTTTAATGGCATTTTTCCAGAAAGGAAACATAAACTCTTATTTCTGGAAAACGCAACTTAGGCTTTCGTCATTAGGGATTGGCATAAGACAAGTTTTTAATAATAATTGATAATGGGAGGTAATTACATGAGTAGAAATGTAGTGTTACAAACAGACTTTGGTGTTAGCGATGGTGCAGTGAGTGCAATGTATGGCGTGGCTGTTTCGGTGGATCGGAACTTGAGAATATTTGATCTAACCCATGATATACCGCAATACAATATATGGGAGGCATCTTATCGACTGTACCAAACAATTACTTATTGGCCTCGGGAAACGGTATTTGTTTCGGTAGTAGACCCAGGAGTCGGGACATCTAGATTAAGTGTAGTCGTCAGAACACTTGATGGACAATATATTATCACCCCTGACAATGGAACATTAACACATATTAAGAAAAATATCGGAATTGCTGAAGCGAGAATCATTGATGAAAATGTAAACCGTCTACCAAAGTCAGGTGAATCATATACATTTCATGGGCGTGATATTTATGCTTATACAGGTGCAAGATTAGCTGCAGGTTTAATTACGTATGAGGAGGTGGGGCCTATAATGGAAGCGAAGGAAATTGTGGAACTCTCCAAACCAGAAGCAACGGTTGAAGAAGGAATAATAGAAGGAAATATCGACATTTTAGATGTGAGATTTGGAAACCTGTGGACTAATATTGGTCGTGAATTATTCCAGGAAGCATCAATCTCATATGGTGATTCGTTAGAAGTTACCATTTCAAACAACACACAACAGGTATATAAAAATATCATGACGTTTGGACGATCATTTGCCGATAGCCACTTGGGAGAACCTCTTCTGTATGTAAACTCATTAGATAAATTGGGGGTGGCAATCAACCAAGGCTCATTTGCCAAAGCGTATCATATTGAAACAGGATCAAACTGGCAAATTATTATTCGAAAAGCACCCGAGATTTTTTTTAGGTCATAACTAACCCTCTATATAAAATGAATAAAAAGCATAGTTGTTTAAAAATCGAAAAAACTTTGGTATGGTTTATAAAAATAGAGATGGAGGATTCTACTAATGAAATTTTTTCTACAAGAAAAGCTGATGCAAGAATACGATACACAACATGACTATGACGGTATTTCTGGAGAGAGACTGGCAACTCGGTTAGGTGAACTTTCCAAAATTGGATTGACTGATGGGAAAGGGTCCAACCGACCTGGATATTCAAAAGGAGAGAAACAGGCTAAAGAATTAGTCTCAAGCTGGATGCGTGACGCTGGATTAAAGGTTCATGAAGATGGTGCTGGAAATGTTTTTGGAAGGTTAGCAGGAAAGAATGATGAATTACCTGCAATTATATGTGGATCTCATGTGGACAGTGTGCCAAATGGTGGACATTTCGATGGACCACTAGGTGTACTATCTGCCTTAGAAGTTGTAGAAGCATGGAAACAAACCGGATATCAACCAGAAAAGCCATATGAAGTAGTTATTTTCTCAGATGAAGAGGGCGCACGCTTTAATGGTGGCTTTAACGGAAGCGAAGGATTGTTAGGGATAGGGGACCTTAGTGAAAAAGTAAAACTAAAGGATGTAGCAGGAAAAAGTTTTTCGGAAGTATTAGATGAAGTTGGGCTAAGCGTCGAGGGCTATTCCAATGCTTCACGGAACTTAGATGATATTGAGATGTTTGTGGAAGTACATATTGAGCAAGGTAAGCGATTAGAAAAGGAAAATTTACCATGCGGAATTGTAACAGGAATTGCCGGTCCTTGCTGGTTGGAGTTTACGTTTGGCGGAGATGCAGGGCATGCTGGCAATACGCCAATGAATGATCGAAAAGACGCATTGGTTGCTGCAAGTGATTTTATTATGGAAGTAAATAAACTGCCATCTCAAGTAAGTGACTCGGCGGTGGCAACAGTTGGGAAATTGAACGTAGAACCAAACGGTGTGAATGTTATACCTGGAAAAGTGACGTTGTATGTAGACATTCGTGATATTCACAAGGAAACCCGTGATGATTTAGTTGATCGGGTGTTGAAATTAAGTGGAGTTATCTCAGAAAAGCATGATGTTACCATCAATCACGAGGAAAAGATGCGTGTTACTCCAATCCCAATTGAAGAGGAAGTTCAACAAAAGCTGGAACATGCATTCCAAGAAAAAGGTATCCGCCCCTTTAAATTACCAAGTGGTGCTGGACATGATGCTATGATTGTAGGTGCAAAACTACCAGTAGCAATGATTTTCACCCAAAGTAAAGACGGAATCAGTCATAACCCGGATGAATGGTCTGATTTAGATGATTGTGTGCAGACAGTTCATGGATTAAAACACTTTTTGGAGCGTATGCAAGGATAATACTGTTCATGATATTGTGACATCTTACACGTTAAACACCTTCATTTATCATTTATAATTTTATGAGAGGAAGATTTTGATGAATAGAAGGTGACATAGCGTGATTGAAAACATATTAAATGAATTTAGTTTTTTGATGCTTTGGAATGGTGGAGTTTTATTTTTTATATTGCTAGGAACTGTCATATATATTGCTCTTTTACCCTATGAAAGGGATCATTCTATACGTAAAACAATGATGTTTTTAGCTGGTACTGTTATTTTATTTATTACCTTAGGAAGTCCTTTAAATGTTTTGGGGAGAATAACGTTTAGCTCACATATCATTCAATTGGTATTGCTATTGTTAGTTACACCTCCATTATTAATAAAAGGATTTAAAATGAAAGTTGTTCACCATCTCTTGTCTATCACTATGGTAAAAAAGCTAGTACACGTGATTACACATCCGCTTGTTACGATTAGCCTATTCCATTTATTATTTTACGGATATCATATACCAACTGTTTTCGACCAAGTAAGAGTTGGTTATTTTTCCAATTATATTTATTTAGTGGCTCTACTAGTTGCAGCGTTATTACTTTGGATTCCAATTATTTCAAAAGAACGATTAACTAGGAATCAAAAAATGCGATACGTAGTCATTACTAGTCTATTATTTATACCACTAAGCCTTATTTTACTATTAATAAATGAAAGTCTTTATTCCATATATACTGATGTTGATCTTTTCATTACGGCACTTGAGTTATGTCTTCCAGAACTTGATACAATTCCTCCTGATTATTTCGAGGCCTTGCTGCCCTTTTCACCAGCTAAGGAGCAAAAGACTGGTGGCGGAATATTGCTTGTAAGTCAACTAGTAATCTTTAGTGTACTATTTTCCTATATTTATAAAAAAAGGAAGATTAAATGATTACGTATATCCTAAATATTCCTAATCTGATTAAACTACGGATTTATAATTGTTAATAGAATAGATAAAAGGTGGGATTAATATGAAAATTAATAAACAGGCACGTGATGAGTTATTAGCGGAAGTAGAAGGGATATCTGATCGTAAATTAAATAAGAAACCTGCAGCAGAAAAATGGTCCATCAAGCAAGTATTGGAACATTTATATTTGATCGAGGATGCATTTACGAAAATGATCCAGGAGCAATTGGACACAGGTGACGTCGTAAATGCCAAAGAGAAGCCAATAGAATTAACAGTTAATCGTAGTTCTAAGGTGGACGCTCCAGCATTTTTACTGCCAAGTGAAGAATTTGCATCGATGAGGAGTTGAAGGGGAAATTAGCGGCTTCGCACGAAGGTTTGTTAAACATTGCACGAAATGCAGATGAACAGGAATTAAAAGAAAAAGGATTGAAGCATCCAGCATTTGGACGTATAAGCTTATCCCAAGCTATTTCTTTTGTAGGCTATCATGAATTACGCCATACAGAACAACTTAAGGAAGTAAAAGAAGCACTCGGAGTAACAGCATAAACTGGGGAATGGCTATTGTTACATGTTTGTAATGTATCTTTAATAGTTGTAAAGAAGTACCATTCCAAATTCACTTCATATCCTCTAAATTTTCTGTATAATAGAATTATAGTCTTCTAAGGGGGAACTTGAACGTGAAAAAGAAGAAAAAATGGCTAAAAATAATGATCGGAATTATTAGTGTACTGTTAATTATAGATATTATTGCTAGTTTTTATTTTTATAATCTAGCAATTAACCGTGGCCCGAAGGATTTTTTACAGGGGAATCAGGATTTAGAAGTATCTGCTGAAGCGATGAATGTTTTTACAGAAGGTGGCTGGCGTGAGTGGGTTGATAATCAGGATTTCGAAGTGTGGGAACTGAACTCATACGATGACTTGAAGCTAGAAGGATATTTTCTAAAAGCAAAGGAGCCAACGAACAAAACAGTAGTGTTAGCTCATGGCTACCTAGGAAATGCAAGGCAGATGGGATTATATGGTCAGTACTATTATGAAGAATTAGGTTATAATATTTTTATGCCAGACTCGCGTGGGCACGGTCAAAGTGAAGGTGATTATATAGGATTTGGCTGGCATGATCGGTTGGATTATGTAGATTGGCTGGATCAAGTTAATGAGAGGGTTGGACCTGATACGGAAATTGTTATGCATGGTGTTTCTATGGGAGCTGCAGCCGTTTTAATGGCGAGCGGTGAAAAATTACCCGCAAATGTTAAGGCTATTGTTGCAGATAGCCCATATACCAGTGTAAATGACATGTTTGCCTATCAGATGAACCGCATGTACAAACTACCAACTTTTCCGATATTGCCAAGCACTAGCGCTGTTACAAAAGTGCAAGCAGGATATTCATTGACTGAAGCTTCTGCCTTAGACCAAGTGAAAGAAGCTGAAGTTCCGATTTTATATATTCATGGAAACAGTGACACATTTGTGCCAACTTCTATGGCTGAGGAACTATATGAAAACACGAAAAGCGAAGCAGAAATAATAATATTTGATCATGCAGGTCATGGTGAGGCATTTGTGTTAGAAGAAGAACGTTATATGGAAAAAGTAATTGAGTTTTTAAATCAATATGTGAAATAGAATGGGGTTTCCTGCAGGAAGTGCGGGAAGCCTTTTTTTGGCAGATAAGAAAGTATAAAACTTTCTCATCTGCATAAGTGCAACTAAGGCTTCCGGAGCGACCGAGCATAGGTCGTGTAATTTAGCAGGTGCGA
>NZ_JBHTKJ010000070.1:0-8211 GCF_042675965.1 Virgibacillus byunsanensis
GAAGTGTATTTCCAGAGCGAATAACAGCACCAACCATCATCTCAAGTTACTTCGCATTATATATCTAATTAGCAACAAAAATAAATCCGAACTAATTCGAATTCTATTTTAAGAATTTTGAATCATAGTTCGGAATTTACTTTGACTAAAACACTTTTGTCTTAGCTCTTTCCTTTCTATTTATTTCAACTTAAGCACTTATATCGAAATAAGAGGAAAATTGTAATTTTCGCGGATCTGAGTACCTTATTTCTATAAAAACAATCATAAGGAGGCTCTTGCATTAAATTAGCAGTCAAATCAGTGACTGTAAACCGGATCTTTCGGTTCTTTAGTTAATAATCCTTTTTTCTTCATTGCTTCTCCATTCTTTATATGGATTCTCGGAATACGTTTACCTATGAGACACGCTGTTTCATAATGAATGGTGTTCATATTCTCAGCCACTTCTTCCATCGGAATAAAGCCTTCAGTAGGTTCTCCGAATATAGTAATCGTATCATCTATTTCAACATCACCGACCTCGGTAACATCGATCATTGATTGGTCCATACAGATCTTTCCGACAATCGGAGCGTGTTTTCCACGGATAGTTACATGACCCCTGTTTGATAGGGAACGCGAAAAACCATCTGCATAACCGATTGGTAGGGTAGCGATACGGCTCCTGTTTTTTGTTTTGAACGTAAGACCATAGCTGATAGCGTTATTCGCTTCAAGTGTTTTAATGTAGACAGGCTTGGTCTTCAGACTCATCGTTTGCTTTAAGGAAATTTTCTTTTTCAGATGTTCACCTGGATACAAGCCGTATAGACTGATTCCGACACGAACCATGTCCAAGTGCATGCCTGGATAAGCAATTGTTGCAGCGCTGTTGCAACAGTGTTTGATAGGAATTTGGACATATTTTTCTAAAAATTCGATAATCTGGTTGAACGCTTTAAATTGTTTTTCTGTATAGGCTGGATCTGGGTTATCCGCATCGGCAAAGTGGGTGAAAGCACCTTCAAGAATGACATAGTCGGATTTAAGTGACTCCATCAGTTGAAGTGCTTCTTCTTGATTGCTTATTCCAATTCGGTTCATGCCACTGTCTATTTTCAGATGAACACGTGTTGTTTTTTTTGATGATTCTGCGACTGCTCTTATACTTCGTGCTACGTCTTCAGTAAATACAGTCAAGGTGATATCCAGTTCGATTGCTGTTTTTGCAGCTTCCGGTGGCGTATAGCCGAGTACCAGAATTGGAGATTCATTACCAGCTTTGCGAAGCAAAACGGCTTCATCCAAGAGGGCAACAGCCAAATAATCAGCACCTGCTGCTATAGCCTCTTCCGCCACCTCGGTTGCTCCATGCCCATAGCCATCTGCTTTGACAACGGCCATTAGTTTCGTATGACTGCTGATATGGGTTTTGAAAGCTAATACATTTTCCCTAATGGTATCTAGTGATATTTCTGCCCATGTATCTCGATAACTTTCATGATGCATTATGATCCCTCCCCGTGATGATAGCGTTCTTATAATATGGAGTGCAAGCCTTAGTTGCACTCATCATGATCTCTGAAAATTTTAGACATCCCTATCAGTGCAAAAAAGTATCCTTTCTACTTTATGTAGAAGGATACTTTATGTCTATTAAGCGAATTGTTCAAGGCGCAATGCGACTTCTGGTGTTACATATTCATATCCGAGATCCTGTGCAACTGCCTGATAGGTTACTTTTCCATTTGCCACATTTAAGCCGGAAAGTACGGCTGGATTATCATGGATGGCTTTTACAATTCCTTTTGAAGCGATCTGTTCAGCATATGGTACGGTAACATTTGTCAATCCAACCGTAGCTGTGCGCGGTACAGATCCAGGAATGTTGGCAACCGCATAATGAAGTACATCATGTTTTACATAGATTGGGTCATCATGTGTTGTTGGATGATCCACGGTTTCAAAGTTACCGCCTTGGTCAATTGCGACATCAACAATGACAGATCCAGGCTGCATGGATTTAACCATTTCTTCAGTTACAAGTTTTGGAGCTTTTCTGCCAGGAATCAATACGGAACCAACAACAAGATCAGAATCTTTTACTGCCTCAGCGATGTTATAAGGATTGGACATAAGTGTTTGAATGCTTGATCCGAAAATATCATCCAATTCACGCAGACGTACTGGATTTAAATCAAGAATTGTAACCTCTGCACCTAGGCCAAGGGCGATTTTAGCAGCATTAGTACCTACAACTCCTCCACCGATAATGGTTACTTTTCCGCGGTTTACTCCTGGTATTCCACCAAGCAGAATACCTTTACCACCTTTGGATTTTTCCAGATATTGCGCTCCAATTTGTGTAGCCATACGGCCAGCTACTTCGCTCATTGGAGTAAGCAACGGTAATGTGCGATTTACTGTAATAGATTCATAGGCGATTGCATTTACTTCATTATCAATCAATGCTTTTGCCAATTCAGGCTCTGCAGCAAGATGCAGGTATGTGAATAGGATAAGCCCCTTGCGGAAATATTTGTATTCAGAAGCAAGAGGTTCTTTAACCTTCATGATCATTTCTGCTTTTTTCCAAACATCGGAAGCATTTTCGATAATCTTCGCTCCGGCCTGTTGGTACTCGTCATCTTTAAAATTGCTGCCCAATCCGGCATCTTTCTCAATAATAACTGTTTGACCAGCATTTATTAAATTAGCTACCCCAGCAGGTGTCATTGCAACACGGTTTTCATTGTTCTTAATTTCTTTCGGTACTCCAATAATCATATTTAACAGCCCCTTCTTGCCGATTTATAATCCTATCATATCTGTTTTGTGAAGCGTTTCCATTAGGTGAAAAAATGAAATAAAGAAGCATGATTTGTGTAAATGCACAAATCATGCTTCTTTTAGATTTTCGATAATCAAATCGAGATAAAGAGTTGTTTTTTGATTAGGGTCTTTCAGGTCGATTCCACTAACTTCTCTGATACGCTTTAATCGGTAGTTCATGGTATTGGGATGGATGAATAATGTTTTCGCGGCCTGATATACATTATTATCACACTGCAGGTAGACATCTAGTGTCAACAGAAGGAACGTTTTATGTGTTTTATCATAACTGCGCAGGGTTTCAATCTGTCGGTTTTGATAATGATTTTGTTTCTGAAATTCATATAACCTTTCAATAAACTGATAAACGCCTAATTCCTCATACATAAAAATACGGTTAAGCTTTTCCGGGAACTTCTCTTTCAGCCTCAATACTTCTGTGGCCTGATGATGGGAATCTGTTATATTCTGGGGGGAGTGGTAGAATAACCCAGCAGAGCCATGAACATTCTTTAGTTTTAACTGTTTACTCATTTTCTGAATGAATTGCTGAATAAAATCGCTTATTATTTGTTTGGGGTGCACTTCATCTTTTAACCTAATAAGCATAATAAATTCATTATCATCAAATAATCGGGTAATGACTGAGACTTTTACTTGCGATTCTGAAAGGTAATAGGCATGCTTTTCCATCTGTTCTGTAATCTCATCTGAAAATTTAATGACAACGATGACTTTATTACCATCAAGATTGATATTGAGTTGCTTGGCCCACCGTAAAATTTCATCACCATCCCGGAAGTCCCCCCGCAAAAGCTGCCAAAAGAAATCCTTATAACCCTCCTCAGACTTTCGTCGTCGTTGTCGGCTTTGAAGGAAAAACTTTTGAACATAGGTGGAAGTTTCCTTAAACAGTTTTATTTCTTCATCGGAAAGTGTTTGATCGGAAGTATGTGCCCAGATAAACCCAAGGATCTCATTCTTCTTACGGATGGAGATGGCAACACGGTTTCCAAGGCCGATTTCCATTATTTCCGGAATGATAACAGGATCATCACTGTCAATTAGCCTGGGCATGATACCATTTTTCCATAGCCCATTTATTACCTTATCGGGAACTTTTCGATTCATGATGGTTGAAATTCGGGCTTCATCAATATTTTCTTTATGTTTGCTGTAGGAGACGACATGATGATTGGAATCTTCTATTGTAATCGGACACTTGAAAATGTCGGCTATATGGTCGGCCAGATCATCAGGAGAAACATATACTTTATTTAAACGGTTTTTCAGTGTATCTGGATGTTTTGTCATTTATATTTCCTCCATCTATTATTTGAGTAAATAAACAAATAGCTACACTCTTATTTTAGTATATACACAAAAAGATTTCATCTTCGAGATGTTATAGTGTAATGGGAAAATAGAAATGGGGGTAGCAGCATGAAGAGAACAATGATGATTGGAAGCGCTTTTATGGGCGTTATCGTAGGTGCAGGTTTTGCTTCTGGGCAGGAAGTGTTGCAGTATTTTACTAGTTTTGGCTTAATGGGCGTCATTGGTGCCATTGTTGCAACCGCTTTATTTGCTTATGCGGGCATGATGCTTGTATGGCTGGGAAGCAGAATGAAAACGACTTCACATAAGGAAGTAATCTATAAATTGAGTGGTAATATATTAGGATTAATTATTGATTATATCCTTATTTTTACACTTTTTGGTGTAGGAGTTGTAATGATTGCAGGTGCAGGTTCCAACCTGAACCTGCAGTTTGATTTGTCGTTTACTACAGGATCGATATTGATGACGATTCTTGTTCTTCTAGTAGGAATGTTGAGAGTTGACAAAGTAGTTAATATTATTGGTAGTATCACACCTTTTCTGATTCTCTTTGTATTAATTATTTCGGTTTACAGTTTTCTGACAGCTGATGGATCGCTCACAGATCTGGATAGTATTGCTAGAGAGCAGCAGACAACATTACCGAATTGGTTTATTTCAGGGATCAATTACGTATCATTTAACATTGCTGTAGGTGCATCCATGGCACTGGTAATGGGTGGTGCTGTAGCAGATCGGAAAACTGCTGCTTTAGGAGGATTGGCTGGTGGTTTCGGTATTGGTATTCTAATCATATTAAGTAATCTGGCTATTTTCTCCAAAGTTGAACAAGTTGGTGGCTCAGAAATGCCAATGCTGGCGATTGTCAATAATATCTCACCAGTAATGGGAACAATCATGTCTATCGTAATTTTTACCATGATTTTCAATACGGCATTAAGCATGTTCTTCTCGTTCACTGCTCGTTTTGCTGAAGTAGGGACAAGCAAGTTTAAGATATTTTATACGATTACGTTACTTGTTGGATTTGCAGTAAGCTTTGTCGGGTTTACCGAACTTGTTGCATATTTCTATCCGCTAATCGGATATCTCGGTCTGGTTTTGATCGCTGTATTAATCACTGCACCATTCCGGATCAGAAAAGTGGAGAAAAAAGAACAGGAAAGCGAAGTAGTAATAAGGAAAAAAGCAATGTAGTAATTATAAGCGGTTCAGTTTTGGAGTACAAAAACGCAATTTGTCCCCTTAATTGAGCCGCTTTTTTTATCTAAATTGAAAGTTTTCTCTCATCAATATTTCAATTAAACAGGTTTTAAGAATTAAGTTCCCATATTTTAGTAGAAAACGTGGCTTATTGCCAAGCCTTTATGCGAAAGCCTTAGTTGCGATTATGCAGGTAAGAAAGTTTTTTCCTTTTATTTTTTAAATTCATTTAGTCGATCATAAGTCTCAAGTAAGAACTCATAAAACAATGCTTCAGTAGGGAGTAAATCACGTTGTGTTGGATAAATTACACCAACTGTACGTGTCATATTGAAGTCGGTTAACGGAATCATTACTGTGGACCGTGGTGTGTTATCGATTAACGTCATCTCTGGCATTAGGGCTACACCTAAACCAGCAGAGACTAGCCCTTTTAGTGCATCAATATCTTTCCCTTCAAATGCTATTTGTGGCGAAAAACCAACTTTGTTGCATGCATGGACAACCTGAGTACGAAATACAAATCCCTCTGGCAATACAACGAATGGGTCGTCTTTCAATTCTTGCAGCATAACGGATTGTCTATCCGCTAATGGATGATGAAATGGTACAAGAGCAACAATATTTTCTGTAAATAAAGCAGTACCACTTATTTTGTTCTCTATTTCCTTAGGTGGTATGGGTGCAATCATTGCTAAATTAAATTCCCCATTCTCCACACCATCAATTAAATCATAATAAAGTGCATTACTCATTTGGAATTTAGCTTCTGGATATCTTGTGCGAAAAGCATAAATAATAGATGGCAAAGTGTGAGCGGCCATACTAATTGGAAATGCAATTCGTACGGTGCCTGTATCTGGACTTAAATACTCCTTAACTTCTCTCTTTGCTTCCTCCATCAAATTGGTCACTTGTTTCATTCGTTCAAAAAAAACTTTGCCTAAGTGGGTTAACTTTACCCTTCTTCCTTCACGAATAAAGAGATCTACTCCTAATTCATCTTCTAAATTGAATAGTTGCCTACTAACGGAGGACTGGGCAACATGCAAGGCGTCTGCGGCGTCTGTCACATGTTCTCTCTTAGCGACTTCCATGAAATATTGTATTTGTCTTATTTCCATTTTGCTGTTCACCCCATCCTTCATGCGTTAAAAGCATGAACTTCATCGTTTATTAATATTGAAGCTATCGTTTATAAAATTATAGAATTAAACTATCTAAATGAAAAGTGATTCGCAAAATTTTAACTATTACAGGAGCTGATTGTTTGAAAGTAATGGAAAAGGTTGAAGATATACAAACTAAAAACGTTAAGGATTATGTGAATCATTTGTTCGAAAATGTTGAAAAACGTAATCCCAATGAACCAGAATTCCTACAGGCTGTTAATGAAGTGTTTAATTCTTTAGTACCTGTACTTGTGAAAAACCCAACATATATTGTTCAAGGAATTCTTGAAAGGCTTGTCGAACCAGATAGAACAATCACTTTTAGGGTGCCTTGGGTGGACGATGAAGGAAAAGTAAAAGTAAATCGAGGATATCGCATACAGTTCAATAATGTGATCGGTCCATACAAGGGTGGATTAAGATTTCACCCTTCAGTCAATGCTAGCATCATTAAATTTTTAGGTTTCGAGCAGATTTTTAAAAATTCGTTAACTGGTCAACCGATCGGTGGTGGTAAGGGTGGCTCTGATTTTGACCCTAAAGGTAAGTCAGATGTAGAAATTATGCGCTTTTGTCAAAGCTTTATGACAGAACTTACCAACTATATCGGACCCAATAAGGATGTACCTGCTGGTGATATTGGAGTTGGTGCTAAAGAAATCGGTTACATGTTTGGGCAATACAAAAAATTACGTGGTGTATTCGAAGCGGGTGTATTAACAGGAAAAGCAATTGGTTACGGTGGCAGTCTTGGGCGTACAGAAGCGACTGGCTATGGTACGGTTTACTTTGTTGAGGAAATGTTAAAAGATAAGGGTCTAAGCTTTGACGAAAGTACTGTTGTGGTATCTGGTTCAGGAAATGTCTCGATTTATGCGATGGAAAAAGCAATGGAGTTAGGAGCAAAAGTAGTAGCATGCAGTGATTCAAGCGGCTATATTTATCATCCAAATGGGATAAATCTTAGTACGGTTAAACAATTGAAAGAAATAGACAATAAAAGAATTTATGAGTATGTATTAGAACATCCTGATGCTGTATTTGTGGAGGGATGTTCAGGGATATGGTCCATTCCTTGTGATATCGCTTTACCATGTGCAACGCAAAACGAGCTTGATATAGAAGCGGCAGAAACACTACTTTCCAATGGAGTAAAGGCGGTAGGGGAAGGTGCAAATATGCCTTCTACACAAGAAGCAATTGATATTTTTATTGATCATAAAGTGTTATTTGGTCCTGGCAAAGCAACAAATGCTGGCGGCGTTTCAGTCTCCTCATTAGAAATGGCACAAAACAGCTCCAGACTAGCTTGGACGCGAGAAGAAGTCGACGCCAAATTACAGGGCATAATGAAAGAAATTTATCGTGTAAGTATGAAAGCATCAGAGGAGTATGGTGCACCTGGAAATCTGGTTGTTGGTGCAAATATAGCTGGATTTGTAAAAGTAGCAGATGCAATGATTGCACAAGGGGTTATATAATAAAGAGTAAAGGAATGAAAGTGTCATAGATTAAACCATTATGTATGGCCATATCGAGGGCATCAGGTTCACGTACTACGTGATTCCTGATGTCTTTGCTCTAGGCTATTTTCGTGTTGTTTTTGTCACAATAGATGTAAAATGCGACGTAACTTAGGCTTATTTCTAAGAACGCTCGCTATTGCTGCCGTCTGGGATCG
>NZ_JBHTKJ010000071.1:0-1975 GCF_042675965.1 Virgibacillus byunsanensis
CGTCTGCTACCAAAAGTGACGATTACCCAAGAAGCCCCCACTTCAAGCAACCCGTAAGGGTGGTAAGAGGTGGGAGTAGTTCACGAAATCAATTGTTTGTTAATGTAAATACATGTAATTCAGGTTTGCATAGGAAACGATATGGTAACCGGGTAGTTCCAATTCCCCTATTTACATAAAGGTGTAGCTTTTCATTATGAAGAATGTGTTTCCCTTGAACATACTTTTCTGCATAGGCAGGTGTATATAGGTGGCCAATAAAAGGGAATCTTACTTGACCACCATGACTATGCCCTGAAAGCTGAACATCTATTGGGAAATGTTTGGTAGTGTCAGCAAAGTCAGGTTCATGGGCAAGTAGTAATGTAAACAGATTTGAGTCAGCATTATTTAATGCTGTATCCAAGTTAGGTCTTCCTAGCATTAAATCGTCTACACCAGCCAGTGTTATTTTGGCATTATTTACACTAATAGTAGCATGCTCATTCTTTAGAAGTTTAAAATTTGCTTTATCCATGACATTACGGACAATATCTGTACCATAACCTCCATGATCATGGTTACCATAAATCCAGTATTTACCGTGAGGTGCATCTAATCCTCCAAGTATATCCACTAGTTTTTCATTCCAATTGTACGTATGGGGTTCATCTACAAGGTCCCCTGTAAAAACAATTAAATCAGGATTTTGTTCGTTAATTTTGCTCACAAGTGTTTGCAATTGTTCAAGTGTATAGTTAAATCCGATATGTGTATCTGAAAACTGAACGATTTTAAAATGATTAAATTCATTAGGGATTTTTGTATTTAATATAGTTTCATTACTTATTTGAAGAAGACTCGGCTCGATTTCACGTGCATAGTAATAGGATCCGCCACTTAAACCTACGATGGTTAAGAAACTCCCAAGTGCTTTTTTTAAGAATGATCTTCTGTTCATAAATGTCAAACCTCTCTTTAAAAATACGATAAATGCATTATAGCATGGAATGGATAGGTGTAACGTGTGAAAAATATACTAAATTATCTGTTCGTTTTTTGACAATTTTTATGCGAACCAATAACATCAATTGTAGTAACCATAAATTAGGGGGAACGTATGAAAAATAAAACAGTAATTGTAACTGGAAGCTCAAGCGGTATGGGGAAGTATATGGCAGAAAAATTTGCAATGGAAGGTGCAAATGTTGTTATCACTGGTAGAAAAGAAGACAAATTAAATGCTGTAAAAGAAGAATTAATGCTTAAAGCTACCGGGGACATTTTTAGTATTCCGATGGACGTTAGAAAACCTGAAGATGTGGAACGAATGGTAGAACAAACCGTTGCAAAATTTGGATCTATTGATCATTTAGTGAACAATGCTGCAGGGAATTTCATCAGTAGGGCTGAAGACCTTTCGATTAATGGTTGGAATTCTGTAATTGACATCGTTTTAAATGGAACATTTTACTGTAGTAGGGAAGTGGGGAAGTACTGGATTGAAAATGATAAAAAAGGAACCATTTTAAACATGGTAGCTACATATGCATGGAACGCTGGAGCAGGTGTCATTCATTCTTCAGCTGCTAAGGCTGGTGTTTTAAACATGACTCGAACGTTAGCCGTCGAATGGGGTGCCAGATACGGGATACGTGTAAATGCTATAGCACCAGGACCAATTGAGCGGACTGGTGGTGCCGAAAAACTATTTGAATCTGAAAAAGCAGCTAAGCGTACGATTAACTCTGTACCATTACAACGATTAGGTAAACCAGAAGAAATTGCAGAGTTAGCATACTTTTTGTTATCTGATAAGGCAGCATACATTAACGGTGAAGTAGTAACAATGGACGGAGGACAATGGCTTAACAAATTTCCTTTTTAAAAGAACAAAAGCTCGAAGCACCCTGGCTAAGATCCCTAAAAATTTAACGTACTTCCGAAAGAAGTCTCCCTCTTCAAGTGTGTGAAGGGCGTAGCCCAACGGTAAGGG
>NZ_JBHTKJ010000072.1:0-17131 GCF_042675965.1 Virgibacillus byunsanensis
TCGATAGCTTTATTAACTTGCTCTTGTCCATAAGGAAATACAAGCTTAGGAATCTCCACATATACACTGTCAGGTGTTTGAAAAGAAAGAGCGCTACTCTCTGTATTGTAATGAAAAACGAAGTTTCCATCCTTTGCATCCTTACGACCACTAATCGTCATTCGACTATATCGTTTTTGATGAAAGTCTCTTTTCCACTTATCATGATTTTGAATATAAGTGTCCAAGGTGTATTGGTGTTTGAACAACTTCTTTCCACCGAAAACGGCACTTTTCGTGTCATTTTCAAGAGAAAGTAACTGCTTTTGGAACCTATCTAACTTAAATGATAAGCGACCAAGTTTCGCATTCAAAAATGTTATTTCTTTATCTAAATACTCGTGTTCAAATTGATAGCCATGATAGTAAATGTCCGTTTTCTTTTTGAACTCGACAACAAAATAGTTCCCTTTTTGTTGCTCGCGAGATGTTTTGTTAAATCTCGGTTTTCCTTTTGCAAAAGATTGTTTTATCTTTCGTAATACAGTCAACCGACTCTTGGTTGATTTCATTTTCTTTTTTACAGATGACATTTGTTCTTTTTTGTTCGCAACATACATTTTTTTTAATTCATTTTGTGAAGACATCATTGCATTCGCATCTTGAACAGCACTATTTGTATAATAATCGTTCATTTGATACTTTTGTTTTACTGTTTTTTGCATGCTTTCAGAGCGTAAAACTTTTCCTGAACGTTTTTCTTTTACTTGTGTTTGAAAACAAAAATGCTTCGCTTGATTTATAAGAAAAAGAGTATGAGTGATAGAATCAACATGCAAATTATCAATTGTATTTTTATAGATTCTGTTAGAAAAATACGCTTTTTTCATCACACATACTCCTTTTAAGGTTTATTAGTTTTATTTTACTATTATCGAACATACGTTTCAATAGAAATCTAGAGTTTTTCCTACTTTTTCACCTTCTATAAGAGATAAAAAAGAGCGATTCATCTCCCACCTAAACCTCGCGTGTTTTGAGGAAGGAGTCTTCTCGCTTAAGACCGATAAATGTTATTCCAAATACCTGTTTTATTATAAAAGTAAAAGTATAGATTGAAGGTTATGTATATTTATCTATCTACAGAAACGGCCACGTCCAGCTCCAGCGCCTAGACACTCGGGGACATTAAGCAGTTCGACTTGGGTAAAGGCATCCACACTACGCGACCTGCTTATGCTTGTCGTGTCTTTCAAGGCGCTTCGAGCTTTTGTTCGTTTACTCAAGTAAGACTGGATTTTTATGTTAAAATTATAAAAGATATAGTCAGAATAGGTAATAAAAGTCAAGGGTGGTCTGGAGGGATTGATTTTATGAAACGATTAGCGATTCATGTATGGGTGGTAATCTTAGCTACAGTCCTGATTGCTTGTCAATCAGAGGAGCCGATTTCATTTTCAGATGAACAATTAGAATCTGCTATTCGAGCAGAGATTGATAAGCCAGAAGGCGATCTTTACGAAGTAGATATTAACGAAATTATAGAATTAGATCTTTCTGGAGTCGGAATCAGTGAACTAGGTGGAATCGATTCCCTAGAAGCGTTAGAAGTATTATTGCTTCAAGATAATGAAATACATGACTTTTCTCTATTAGAAGAGTTGGATAATCTTCAACAAGTTAATGTAGCTGGTAACCCATTTAATGAAGATGTGAATCAACTAACTTTATTAGACGAACTACAACAGCACGATATCGACGTCATTACACAGACAGATGAAGTTGAGGTAATCGGAAGACCTGATGGACCAGGCGGTTTCTTATGGAAAGTAGAAAATGAAAACACAACCGTATTTTTACAAGGAACTGTCCATGCTGGAACAGAGGACTTTTACCCATTACACGAGAAAATTGAACAAGCATACGAAGAGGCTGATGTTATTGTTCCTGAAATTGATATGGCTAGTTTAAACCCAACCGAAGTACAACAAGTAACAATGGAACTTGGTGTTTATAATGATGGAACGACAATAAAAGACCATATTCCTGAAGATTTATACGTAGGTTTATCAGCTACCATTGAAGAACTTGGAATGCAAATTCAGATGGTTGAGCAATTTAAACCTTGGATGTTAGCTTCTTTAATCCAAGAACTTATGACAGATCAGCTAGGATACATCCATGGCGTGGATAACTATTTTTTAACAAGAGCTGCAGAAGATGGTAAAGAAGTGATAGGGTTAGAAACCGTGGAGGATCAATTGCGAATTTTTGCCGATACTTCACCCGAATTTCAATTAAATATGTTAGAAGAATCACTAATAGACATTGAAGATTATAAGAAAGAAATGCAGGAGCTTTTCTCCATGTATAAAGAAGGAAATCCTGATGAAATGTTAGCTCTGCTAACGGAAGGAGAAGCTTCAGAAGTGAATACAGAGGATCAAGCGTTCATGGAAGCTTTAAATGACGATCGAAATTATGGAATGGCGGAAACAATCATAGATTTCCTTGAAGATGATCAGGAGGAAACTTATTTTGTTATCGTTGGAAGTTTGCATTTAATAATGGAACCGCATATCATATCAATATTAGAAGAAGAAGGATATGAAGTCGAACATATTCATTAAATAATGAGATAAGCAAGGGGGATACGTTCATTGCATTTTTTTATAAAGCTGGGATTGAATTTAGTAAAGATGAGAAACCTGACCTTACTTCTTTCTACCTTAATATTTGTCGCTCTATGTACCTTAGTTATATACTTCCTAGAACCTGATAACTTTGAAAGTCTGATCAATTCATTCTACTTTGTCATGACAACCTTCTCTACTGTAGGTTATGGCGACTACTCTCCTATTACGTTAGCTGGGAAATTATTCGCTATACTCATGTATTTGCTAGGAATTGGACTACTAGGTGTGGTTATTGGGAAAATCGTTGATGCATTTACAATCTTTAGGAAGAAAAGGGAGGAAGGGAAAGTGGCCTATACAAAAGAGGATCACATTATTATCATTGGTTGGGGGAAGAAAACCGCTTCAGCTGTAAGTGAAATTTTACATTCCAATGCATCTGCTGAAGTAGTTGTTATTGACACATTACCAAAATCTCCATTTGATTTAGCACTTGAACGAGTCCATTATATTCAAGGCGACTCAACAGAGGAAGAAACGTTTAAAAAAGCCAATATTTCCAAAGCAAAATCAGTGATTATCTTCTCAGATGACACTATTAAAGAACCGACGTTACGTGACGCTAAAACATTAACGGTTGCAATTACAGCGGAACGATTAGCACCGACTGTACATACAACAGTTGAGATTCTAGCAGAAGAACATATGTCAAACTTCTCTCATGTACAAGTCGATGAATTTATTTTGTCTCAAGAGACGATTTCGAGCTTGGCAGTCCGCTCTGCAATGTATAAAGGTGTTAGTAAAGTTTACTCACAGTTAATCAGCAGACAATATGGCGAAGACCTTTATAAAATTTCCAAAAAGAAGGAGTGGATCACCTACAAAGATGCATTCAAAGAATTATTAGACCAAGGTGCCACACTAATTTCAGACGGTGATCAATTAGATATAAATAGGCGGTTAGATGAAAAAGTACCAGCTGATGCAGAACTGTATGTGATTTGTAATAAAGAGACATATAATAATCTTATATAAAAGTAACGGGTCAACACGTATGTTGACCCGTTTCCATGTTTAGTTATCTAAACTAACCTTTAGCACTTTCGTGTTTACATCCTTCATGACAAATACCTCTGAAGTATTATCATTTTCGACTACTAGTGTAACATCTTTCTCTTTTAGTAGATCTACTTGCTTTTTGTTCAGTAATAATGATCTTTGTTCTTTATTATTTTGAATAGTAATAACCACCCAAGAACCAGCTTCAATACCTTCTAGATCTTTCGTATGAACAGTTGCTGTTCCGTTATTCTTTTTCGGTGTAACCACTACTTCTGGTACTTCCGGTTCGTCAGTTGCTTCTGTAATTCGTCCCTCTGGTCCAAACTCAAATGGATTTTCTACAGAACTGTCCAGACTTTCTACAAAATCTACAGTAGCATCTAAATCTTCAGGGCCCATCACAGGGTTCTCGCCTAAATCTTTAATCGGACCTTCAGTAGTTCCCATATAATTATTGACAGTTAATGTGTAAACCTCATCCTCATCAATTGGTGTGCCATCAGGTAAGGTTATATCTACAACTGTGCTTGTTTCTGTATCCCACGTATAGTGGAATCCACTAATACTATAATCTGGCCCATAATAAGGAGACAATTGTTCGTTAATAATTGGGTAAAGATCTGATCCTGTAACTTCAAATGTCATCAACGTATTTCCAAATGGCTGGATGTTGTACAAGTCACCCCAGGTTACTTCACCTGCGAGCAAGTCATCTCTGATCCCGCCACCATTCATCATGGCGAAATCACTGTCCATCGCGTCATTCATACCATCTGCAATAAGGTTTCCTAGCCCATGATCACCATCATTTGAATAATCACCTGTTAAATCAGTTGCATTATAACCGATTACTTCATTCATAATTGGTGCAATTTGATTTTCATACTTACTTAGGATCGCTGTTACATTTTCATCTGGCGTAGTATCGCTTTGTTTTACAAAAACTATCTCTGCTTCTTTTTTCACAATATCACCAGTTGTACGATCAATCTCTAAGTTTATATCTGCAAATGCCTTTCCATATTCAGACGCTTGAACGATTAACTTGTTATCTACAACACCGTCCACTACCTGGTGGTTATGAGCTGCAAAAATAACGTCCACTGCATTATCCACGTCCCGTGCTAAATCAGCTGCTTCACCTGTTGCTCCTGTACCGTCTTGGTCTGCAGGAATGTGTGCTAACACTACAATCGCTTCAACGCCTTGCGATGTAAGTTCAGCAACTGCATCATTTACAGCTTCTGTCTCATCCGTGAACTTAATATCCTGAATTCCTTCTGGCATAACCATATTTGCCGAAGCCTGTGTATTCACTCCAACAAATCCAATTTCTACACCATCAACCTCTTCCACATAGTAAGGTGGTAATATAGTATTCCCACTATCTTTGTACACACAGTTCGCGCACAATTGCGGGAAGTTCATTCCATCATAGTCATCTGTACCAAGACCTTCTGGATGCTCACCACCATTAACCATACGTAATAATTCATCTGTTCCTTCATCAAATTCGTGGTTTCCAACGGTTCCAACGTCAAACCCGATCTCTTCTAAAATTTCCACGGTCGGTTCATCCTGCAGTAAACCAGATACTGGTGAACTTCCACCAATCATATCTCCGGCATGAACCATTAACGTATTTGGATTGTCCTGTTCGCGATCCTTCATTGCCGCTGACACATAATCCATACGGCCATATGTGTCAAAGGTTCCATCTCCATCAGGATCAAGCGAATACTCTTGATCAATTTTGCCGTGCAAGTCATTCATGCTTAATAATTGGACTTCAAGTATGTTTTCACCTGGATTTCCTTCACCGTCTACAGGAGTAAATCCATAAGATTCTGCTTCCGCTGGGCTCGAGAAAAATATCCTTTTCTCTACTGGAACATCTGCCCAATCCTCTGGGTCTACATATTCCATCGTATCGGAATTCCCAACGTATCTTAATAATCCTTTTTCGTCATCATTCGCACGGAATACAAATGGTAATTCCAATAACGGGTCTTCAGGATCCCAAATCCCCAATCCTGCATCTTTCGCTTCTTTTACTGCATCCTGGTATTGCGGATATACTTCTTCATCAAATGGTGCGATAAAATAAGTTGAAGCGTAACCATCTTTTACCATTTGTAAATTAATGTTTGTTCCATCATCTTTGCGGATGATTTCAGCTAGTAATCTACCGTAATCATCTGTAGGTTCTTCTCCAACCTTCACCAGAATTTCATCGCCTGGTTGAATCAGTCCACTAATATGATCTGTTGCAGCATCCCCGAAGTACTTTTGGTTTTCGTTGATGTCATCCCGCGCTGGGTCATCATTATGTGCTGCATACGATTCTGCTGTATCCATATTTAGAAAACGGACATTCGTAACACCTAGTACCGGGGTCTCGATATGAATCGTATCGCCATCGGTAATCCGGTCTACTGTAGACTCATAGACTCCAGCTGCGGATGGTGGTTCCGGTTGCTCATCTGCTACTTGGATATCATTCTGTTCTGTTGGGATAAGCTGATAATCGTTGTATTGACTTACAATCGCTGTGATGTCATACCACATATCCGAATCAACCAATGAAAGATCAAGTGCATTTTCCATCACCCTTAGGGTAGTTCCATTAAAATCTTCATCAATTAATGAAACGTTATAGCCTCCACCAGCAGGGCTACCAGGAATGTTATCAATAAAACCATTAATCTGTACTAGTTCACCTTCATATGACTCGGCAATAGTGGGGTCTTGAAGATCTGCTAGTGTAATAGATTGCGCTTCAGGTAATGGATGATCTGTTTCCAGAACTTCAATGGTTGCTGAAACAACTTCCTTTAGTCCATTATATGAATCTAGTTCTCCTGAAACGGTTACCCTGTCTCCTTTTTGAAGGTCAGGTAACTCCCCTTGCTCATATGCAAATAGGTTAATGCCGCCAGTAGCATCTTGTATGTAAGTCGTGAACTGTGAGCCGTTGCTAATCGCTGCATTATCTGCCGTTACAGTACCTTCTACCGTAACCTCTGTTCCATCATTTAAGTTCCGCGCATCACCAATATCGTATTCTTGACCAGGTTCAGGATCACCTGGATCTCCCGGGTCTTCTGGATCAACACCGTCCATTGTGTGACTGCCGAGATATGCGAACGTGTTAGAGGCATAATCCACCCATTCTGATTCATCATATGTTGTGTTGGCTGCTGTAACAGAAGCATCACGTACTAATGTAATATTTGCCGCATAATTATCAGCATTTCCAATTTCCCCTAGCGTGTCCAATATATTATCATTCTTTTTCAAAATAAGTGCGTCATTACCGTTAAAACTAGCGACACCAGATTCTAAATCTGTTTCGTCTAAAATAGCTGCGTCCGCGCTACCATGAGCAATCACATAAACATCTCCATGCTGCACAGTTCCTGAGAGTGTCACGGATTGTCCCGCATCAGTAGCACCATTATAATACAACTCAACCTGGTACTCCGCTAAATCCACTGTTTCTCCCGTACCATTGTAAATTTCAATAGCTTTGTTATACGAACTTCCCTCGATGTACTCTGAAATGAACAAATCATCTGCCACTACGTCATGATTATCAGCAGACACAGGTGTTATAAAAATAGTAGAGTAATTCATGAAGATCAGTGTGAAAATAAGAAAAAGATTAAGTGTCTTCTTCACAATCGAATTCTTCATTGGCAACCTCCAATTATTAAATTTTGTATCACACCTTAAAGATATGCCAAGTTAGGACATGATACCCTCTTAATATGGCACATCAAAAAGGTAGATACAATTAAGGTTTTGTAAATTTACTGTAAATTCATACTATTTTATCAGGCATTTTCTAAAAACAGTTATATTGACCTATATGGATATAAGAAAAGCGCAAGCGCCCTGAAAGACACGACCGCATAAGCAAAACGGCTGGAGAAAGGTGGTTTTTCCTTTCGCAAGACGGATTGCTTATGTCGCGAGTGGCTGGGCGCTGGAGCTAGACATGGCTCTTGCTGACAAGAAACTTTATAGTACCAAAATTTTATACTTTCCTTACCTTGGACAAAAGCGCAAGCGCCCGTTTAGCGACGTATGGACTGCGCCCGCGCATCGCGGGTGGGTCGACGTTACCGCCGAAAGCGGCGAAGTTAGTCGATCTTCCAAATCCGCATGAGATTCACTCCAGAGTATAAGATTCACTTTGACTTTTGCCATTATTGGCGAAAAGTCAAGTTTATCTAAAAGGAAACATGCCCCTTCATAGGGGTATGCCGACGTTGGGCCGGGAGCCCGCTTTTAGTCGGCCTTCCTTTGCTAAGCGAATCGATGTTGACTTATCGTAAGGAGGATCAGGAAGCCCACTAGTCGTTGGGCGCTGGAGCTGGACGTGGCTGATTCTGTAGATAAATGTACAAAACTTTAAGTTATATACTTTCTTTACTTTTAAGAAAACTTGGCTTATCGCCAAGCCTTAATGGCGGAATCCTTAGTTGCACTTATGCAGATAAGAAAGTTTTATACTTTCCTATCTACCAAAAAAACCCGATTTTTTAATAAAAGCTAAAACCGGGTTTAGTTACTTTAGTGAACAATTAACTATTTTTCTTTAACAAATTAACAGCATTCAAGTACCCATTACCTTGAGCGTAGTGGGACTGTCCCATATTTTCACATGCTCGTATAAGCTGTTGTTTTACTTGATCTGGAGATAATTGAGGTTCCTTTTGCAGGAGTTGTGCAACTACACCCGCACATATTGGTGTCGCCATTGAGGTTCCTGATAATGAGAAGTAATCCGATTCAACACGAGCTTCTGAATTTGTCTTGTCTAAGAACGATCTAGGTGATCGTAACGATACAATATTCACACCTGGTGTTACAAGGTCAGGTTTCATTAATCCGTCAATTGTAGGTCCTCTACTCGAAAATTCAGCTATCTGATCATCAGATCGGTTGACCGTATTTTGATCATCAACTGCACCTACTGTAATAACTTTGGAGCTTATTCCGGGGCTTGCGATCGACTGCCCAGATGGCCCTGCGTTTCCCGCTGCTACACATACAACCATTCCATTATCCCAGGCTTTCTCAACTGCTTTGACAACCGGATCATCCTCGGCTGATTGCTGGGTAGATGATCCAAGCGATAAAGAAAGAACATTTATGTTATGTTTTGATTGGTTTTGGATGCACCAATCGATCCCTGCAATGACAGTGGAAAGTGAACCAGATCCCATTTTATTTAACACTTTTACTCCGACTAGATTGGCCATGGAAGCTGGCCCTTTATATTTCCCCCTTGATAATGACCCATTACCAGCTGCATCTCCTGCACAGTGGGTACCATGGCCATTATCATCATATGGTTCGCTTCGATTATTAATAAAATCCTGAAAAGCAATAATACGCCCTTCTAAATCCTTGTGTGGGTATATACCTGTGTCAATTACAGCAATGGTTACATCATCCCCCATTAGACCCGAATGTTTTAACTGATCTGATCGAACAGAAGGTGTTGCAATATCAAGTAATGTCGTTACCTCTCTATCATAATAAACTCTTTTAATATGATGACAGTTCACAAGTAACTTTTCCATTTTCTGAACCGATACTTTAGTAGAACAGCTTGAAATAGAAGGAAACTGAAGAAGTGAGCGGCATTTTATATTTCTTACCTCATTTAAACCAAGTTCGAAGTTTTCTTGTTCGAACTCTATAACGATTGGCAGCTTTTTTGTTCTTTTTTTCAAAAGTTCTAAAGGGCGATGTAGAAAACACGGAACTGAACGAAATGGTCGATAAAATTGAACCAATTCATGTCGAATATTCTTATCTAGTTTATTTCCCATACGCCGAACCAATTGAATAGTAGAAAAACCTAACATAAAAGAATCATTCCTCTCCTAAACATTTACGTGACAAGATATAGTACGTAAATTACTAGAAAAGGAATAATTAATTGGTACAGAAATTATGAAAAAGGGGCTAAAAAACTAGAGAAATGATATTTTATCTTGGAAAATATCATGCGTCTTCAGCAATTATGAATGCATCTTCTATCCCGGCATCCTTTACCCTACTAAGACGGTTTTTCGCATTTTCCCGGTTCGTAAAAGCACCTGCTTGAACTCGGTACCATCTTTCACCAGAAATAGTAACAGAAGCAATAAAGGATTCAATATCATTTGAACGCAAATAACCCTCTCGCTTTTCTGCATTGTCTCTTGACTTAAATGAACCAGCTATTACTTTGAACAAGGTGTCAGATTCCTCTTGTTTACGCTGCAGATTAAATGCTCTTGCTAGACCGTTTACATGACCCTGGGCTACACGTGTGCGCCACGATGCATCTCTTAATAAGTCAGCATCATGATTATTATCAATAAAACCATTTTCTGTTAAAAGTGCCGCCATACTCGTTTCACGTAGAACGTGGAAATTTGCTTTTTTCTTTCCACGGTTTCTAAGCTGGTTTACATCGATAATTTCTTCATGCATAATATTTCGATAACCAGCTGTTGTAGAAGAGTCAGATAAGCTACTGTGAATGTAGTCCTCATAACCTTGGGCAGAGCCATTAAAAGCATTACAGTGAATCGATAAATAAAAATCTGCACCCCAAGCATTAGCCTCATTTGTTCGCTGACTTAAACTTTTAGTCATGTCACTGGTTCTACTCATGTTCACTTCAACATTTTCGTAGTTATTGGTTAAAATAGTTCGAATTCTACTAGCAATATCTAGTACAATTTCTTTTTCATTTAACCCATTACCTTGAGCACCTGGGTCGGCCCCACCATGACCTGGATCTAGGTAAAGTTTCATCAAATTCCCCCATTTCTTAGAAAAATAAGGCACGCCTAGATGTGCCAACGTTTTTCTTTCTTAAAAATTGTAAAAAATTTAAGTCATTTTATTATATGAGATCCTGTAGAAATTAAATTGGATAAACGTTTGTTTAAAGGAAAATTGAGGCAATAATGTAGTATTATAATAACTACCCCAAAACTACTTCGAACATACCTATCCAAGCGTTCCTCCATCAACGAATCCGTTAACCCTGTCACACCTAAACCTACCCATCTCTGGTACACTTTCGGTGATCCAAAAAGTATATCGATCAAGTCCAGGAGATCCCAGTGGGTATCATAGTGGAAGGCTTCTCCTATCTCATGAACGTATGCTTGTAAAAACCTATCAGCAACTTCAACATTGCATTTGTCGCCTTATGTAAACTTTCCGCTTCGTGTATCGCTAAATCTTGTTGCAACCATTCCTTATTATCGAATTGACGTAACACAACTTGTTACACATTTTGATTTATTCGAAGCGAGTTATTATGCAGCAGCGTCTGAGGAAGTACTTCCTTTCAATCGAAAAGTCGATTCGCATTCGGATTTATTCTATTAACTACCCAATATAAAATATTATCTGTTAAACTGTTGTCATACGTTTCCACCTCATCACGACCTTTCACTACAGATATAAGGAGTGTCTATTGATGAATCCAGTTAAGAACAAAGAAGTTAACCAATTCATTGAAACATTACCAGATCATACGAAAGAACTTACGAATACCCTTAGAAAAATTATCTTTGAAGCATCCGATACTATTACAGAAGAAATCAAATGGGGAAAGCCATGTTATATCGAAAATGGTCTAGTTTGTTATCTCCAAACTGCCAAAAGTCATGTTAATTTAGGATTCTATTTTGGAGCAACTCTTGAAGACAAAGACAATTTACTTGAAGGAACAGGTAAAAAAATGCGCCATATCCGGGTGAAAAAACTAGAAGATATTCAAACCGAAAAATTCATTTCCTTAATTCAAGAAGCTATTGAATTCAAGACATAAACGTTTCCTCTCCCCTCTACCACTCGGAAACTAATTCTTTTCTAGACATGTCTAATTGCCTCTGGTTACTATTTGCACATTCTCACTACATTAGACGTTACAGTAACGTTTATGTGTCAGTTAAATTTAGAAAACTTGGCTTATCGCCAAGCCTTAATGGCGAAAGCCTTAGTTGAACTTATGTAGATAAGAAAGTTTTATACTTTCTTATCTACTAAAAAAACCTTAAAAGAAAATTATACTGACAAATTAACAATGATTTGTTATTCTTAATTAATAAGTAAATATTTTATAAAGATACTACTAGGGGTGCCCAAGAATCGTGGGCTGAGAGGAAACACGTATTGTTTTCTGACTCTTATGGACCTGATCTGGTTAATACCAGCGGAGGGAAGTAGTCAGACGATATGTCTATTCTATTTCGATTATTCCAAGTCAGGTCCTATAAGGATCTGGCTTTTTTGCTTTCCGCCCCAAAGGAAAGGAGGAAATATATGAATCGAACACGTTTATTAACTACAATGGCCGTTTTTGTTGCGATTGGTACCTTAGGTGCGCAGTTACTCTGGTTTCCAGCAGGTGTTGCGAAAGCCTATCCAGTCCAACATGCAGTAAATGTTATGGCCGCAGTAACACTCGGACCTGGTCCAGCAGTAATTATTGCATTTATGATTGGCCTTTTACGTAACATGCTTGGTCTGGGTACGTTATTGGCGTTTCCAGGAGGTATGATCGGTGCTTTTCTGGCTGGATATCTTTACCTTAAACTAGGTAAAAAGTATTGGGCTGCTGTTGGCGAGACAATCGGTACTGGTATTATTGGTGCGCTATTCTCCGTACCTTTTGCCAAAGTCTTAATGGGTAGCTCATTTGGTGCATTATTCTTTATACCATCGTTTCTCATTAGTAGCATTACAGGCGCTTTTATTGGTTTGTTTATCGTTTCAAGAGTTAGACAGGAACAATTAATACGTAACGTATAATATAGGAAATCTACTAGGGCTGAGATAAGGAATTATCCTTTGCCGCTCGGAACATGATCTAGGTAATTAGCGCAGAGAAGTAGTCGAGGAATTCAATTATAAATCCTCTATAAATCTACTTATTTATCCCCTAGTAGCTTCCTAAACTTTTAAGGAGGCTTTTCAAATGACTTTCACTAACCAATTAAGAAAAGAAAATGACGACATTTTTCAGCTTATTTTTGAACATCCATTTATAAAAGGAATTGGAGAAGGGCATGTTCCAAAAGAAGCAATTGCCCATTATATAAAAGCGGATTTCGAATATCTCAATGCATTTATGCAAATTTATGGCATTGCACTTGCAAAATCACAAAAACGAGATGATATCCAGTATTTCCATGACCGAATTGAATTTATTTTAAACAGTGAAGTGCACCCCCACCATAACTTTTGTGATCATATAGGTGTTGGTTATGAGGAACTTCAAGGTCACGCACTCCCACCAACAGCTGATCATTACATTAAACATATGATGTATCATGCACAAATGGGCGGTCTGGGTGAAATTTTAAGTGCATTATTACCTTGTCCATGGACTTATTTAGAAATCGGTCAAGAATTAATGAGGAAGTATAACCCAGCAAAGGATCATCCTTTCTATCGATGGATTAGCTTTTATGCAGATGATCGAGTGGCCGCCACAACAATGGAAATGCGAAATCGCTTAGATGCAATTGCAGCACATGCATCCACGAGTGAACAAGAAAAAATGCAAGACGCATTTCGCAAAAGCTGTCAACTGGAATTGAACTTCTGGGAAATGTCCTTCACCTGTGAGGAATGGCCCTCAAAAGAAAAGGTGGTAAAAAAATGAGACAGATCCCTTCTGCACTAACCATAGCTGGCACTGACCCTAGTGGTGGTGCTGGCATACAAGCTGATTTAAAAACGTTTCAAGAGTTAAAAACCTATGGCATGTCAGTTATTACTTCAATCGTTGCACAAAATACAACAGGTGTTCAAGACGTTCATCACCTACCTGTAAGTATGGTAAAACAGCAGTTTGAGTCCATTTTAAATGACATTTCATTTCATGCTTTTAAAACAGGGATGATAGCCAATGTGGATATGATGCGTGTCATTTCAGAAAAAACCTCTGAACTGGACGTTCCCTATGTAATGGATCCTGTCATGGTTGCTACAAGTGGAGATCCTTTAATTGCAAAAGAAGCTCGCCACTTTCTACGTGAACATCTTTTACCACTGACATCTATAGTAACACCTAATATACCCGAGGCAGCTGATATTACTGGAGAAAAAATTGACTCAGTAGAGGATATGAAATCAGCTGCTGAACAAATTGTGCATAAGCACGGAGCTGGTGCTGCACTGGTTAAAGGTGGGCATATGAAAGGGGAAGCGATCGACTTTTTATATGACGGCAATAAGATGCACACCTTTTCATCCGAGCGTATCGATACAAATAACACGCACGGTACTGGATGTACGTATTCAGCAGCGATCACAGCTTTCTTAAGTCTCGGATTTCCTTTAACAGCAGCTGTTGAAAAAGCAAAGTACTTCGTAACGGCCGCTATCCGTCATTCGTTTTCACTCGGGAAAGGAAATGGCCCGACAAATCATTGGGCAACACGTATAGAAGGAGTGACAAAGTGAATAAAAAAGTCGTTAATAGTGTAAGAGAAACAAGCCCTTTAATCCACCATCTTACAAATCAAGTAGTAATGAATTTTACTGCTAATGGGCTGTTGTCATTTGGTGGCCTCCCAATTATGGCTAAAGCTGAGGAAGAAGCTAAAGATATAGCAAAACTTGCAGATGGCGTACTTATTAATATTGGTACATTAACTCAACAGGAACTTCGAGCAATGATTACTGCGGGTAAGTCTGCTAATCGTAAAGGAATACCAGTGGTGCTTGATCCGGTTGGCGTAGCTGCTACAGCCTTTCGTACATCTGCTGTTAACCAAATTTTAAATAAAGTACAGCCAACAGTTATTAAAGGGAATGCTGGTGAACTAGCTCATCTCGTACAAATTCCATGGGAGACGAAGGGCGTTGAATCCCTTGGAGATGGCAATGGTGAAGAGATCGCTTATAAAGTAGCTGAAACTTATCAAACAACAGCTGTTGTCACAGGAAAAACAGATATTATTTGTACTGGGATAAACATTGTAAAGAATGATACCGGACATCCTATCCTGGGGAAAATTACAGGAGCAGGTTGTCTATTAGGTTCCATATTATCAGCTTGCTTGACCACAAAGGACCCTATAGAAGAACAGGTATTAACCGCAGTGGAGTTTTACGGAACTGCTGCTGAACATGCGGTGAATAACTCAGATGTTACAGGTCCTGGTTCGTTTATTCCCCACTTCATTGATGCCTTATCATTAGATGTCGATGAATTATTAAGGGGTGACCTATGACTTCAACGCTAAAAAAAAGATTACGAAAATACTTAGTAATGGGCAGTCAAAATTGTAAATCCAATCCAGTGAATACACTGGAATCTGCAATTGCAGGAGGAATTACCGCTTTTCAATATCGTGAAAAAGGTGAAAACGCACTGACAGGTGATGCAAAGTTACATTTAGGTAAACAATTACGAGAAACTTGTCACCGTCATAACGTTCTTTTCATTGTTAATGATGATATAGATTTAGTACGTCCATTAGATGCTGACGGTATACATGTAGGGCAAGATGATAAATCGGTACAGGAAATACGCAAAAGTTTCCCTGACAAAATCATAGGACTATCCGTATCAAATACAAGAGAAGTTACAAATAGTCCTATAAATATGGTTGATTATCTTGGCGCAGGACCCATTTTCAGTACAAACACAAAAGCAGATGCCAAAACACCTGTTGGCGTGGAATGGGTCAAAACGTTAAGAAAAGAGTTTCCGAACCTTCCTATAGTCGGGATTGGTGGAATCAACACACAAAATGCCACTTCTGTGATCCAATCTGGTGCAGATGGAGTAGCTATTATATCAGCTATCACGCAGGCACTTAATATAACTGAAGTAGTTAATGATCTTAAGTTTTAGTCATTTCACCATAGGAAATCCTAGTTACGATATTCCCATGGTATTATTCATTATTATAATCGAAAAAACGATCCCAAAAGGGGCATCAAAAAATAATTTATTCCATATGCCCCTACTTCTTAATCCCACACGATTGTATAGTAAACGATTACTTCTAATCCTTCATTCATATTTTTCTACCTTTAAGAAAGAATAACTGGTATCAACAAATCTGAATCCATTGATGAGCAATGGAAACAATTTTACAATCATGTTTGTAAACAGCTTGATCAGTCATTAAAAGTTACGGATCAATTTCAGATAAGGAATTATCATATGGGTATGTGCAAGGAACCACGAATAGGGAATACGTTTTTTACAGGTAATTGTTTTGGTACGATTATGCCTTTCCTTGGATTTGGCCAATTTGATTCTATCCTAACAGGTATATATGCCGCTGAGGACCTTTCTGGTAATGGTTCTTATCCAATACTAACTAAATCTATACGAAAAAGTTATGAACGGTCGCTGACATTAAGACGAGCAATGGAGAAATTAAGTAATAACTCCTATGATCTTCTTGTAAAGCAGTTAAACGGCCCAATTGGCAAACGATTGTTCAAACCTTCCCGTCGGGACCCACTTAAGATAGCTAGCTATTTGATTCGGCCTTTCCTTTAAAAATTTATCATCATCAGACAGAAGACTCCCTCTTCAAGCGCGGGAAGGGCTTTAGCTCAGCGATAAGGGGGAGATGAATGGCGGTTGGCGATAGCCAAAAGTAACCTCAGTGTGTTATAATTAGAACAAACGTTCCTGTAAAAATGAGGTGAAATCATGCTAGTAAAAAAGGCTTTTAAGTTCCGCATTTTCCCGAATAAGAAGCAGATAGAGTTGATTCATAAAACGATTGGTTGTTCTAGATTTGTTTTCAACTTCTTTCTCGCCAAACAGAAAGAAAAGGATGCCTTTTGGTATATCGCTGAAGAGATGAAACAAAATGGTCAATTACCATCTAACAACTGGAAAGGTGAGTTTTTCCATAAATATGAATCGGTGAAAGCAGTTCGTCAATTGAAAGAGAACTACCCTTTTTTGAAAGAGGTAGACAGTATTTCGCTACAAAAGTCAGTTGAAAATTTAGCTGACGGGTATCAACGCTATTATAAAAAACAAACTAAAGCACCTCGCTTTAAAAGTAAAAAGAATTACGTGCAGTCTTATACCACGAAACAAACGAACGGCAATATGGATGTTTTAGAAAAGCATATCAAGCTACCAAAGCTCGGCCTCGTTCGTTATGCCAAGAGTCGTGAAATAGATGGTCGTATTATCAATGCGACGGTTAGACGTAATCCAAGCGGAAAGTATTTTGTATCTATTGTTGCAGAAACAGAAGTAAGCGAATTAACTAAAACAAACTCTAGTACAGGTGTTGATGTAGGATTAAAGGACTTCGCTATCCTTTCAGATGGCACGAAATATAAAAATAACCGCTATTTCAAGTCCTTGGAAGAAAAGCTCATAAAAGCCCAACAGATACTATCAAGACGTGTCATTGGTTCAAACAACTGGTATA